>JAKZWC010000125.1:0-7642 GCA_047515735.1 Spirochaetales bacterium
ATCCGCGAGCTGGCGATGGACGTGCAGGTGAACCCCAACACCGTCACCCGCAGCTACGCCTACCTGCAGGACCGGGGCATCATCTACAACCGGCGCGGCATCGGCTACTTCGTGGCCGATGCCGCGTATCTCCAGGCGTGCGAGCTCAAACGCCGCAGCTTCATCGACCGCGACCTGCCGCAACTGTTCAAGACCATGGATCTGCTCGGCCTGGAACTGAGCGATCTGGAACGCCACTACCGTGACCGAAGCCGGTCGCCGGGGAATGAAGAAGGAGTCGTACGGTGAATACCAGTCGCTTTTCCCGGGAGGATCGGAGCGTGCGGATCGTCATCACTGCGCCGACGCTCGCGGCGCTGACCGTTGCCGGAGCCGTCGACGGCCGCATCGTCGGGCTCGCTGCCGCTCAACTCACGGTGGTCACCAAGGGAGCGTCCAATCTGGTGTTCGAGGACTGCCCCATCGGTGACTTGAAGCTGGAGACCGAGGGGGCCGCCAACGTCAACCTGGACGCGTCTTCGGTGGATAACGCCGTGCTCGACATGGCGGGAGTCAGCCAGCTCAAGATCAACCTGAACGGCGGCTCGTTGAGCGGGCGGGTGCGCGGTGTCGGCAACATCCGCTACACGGGCGCTGCCGGCAGCGTGGATCTCGACACGGTCGCACTGGTGAAGGTCAGCCGCAAGTAGCACCGGACGGCAACGAGCGGGCGGGGGCGGGCACCAGGTTTTCGCAACTTACGTCCGGCAAGCCACCGCTGAACACTTGCCACGGCGACGATCCGGGGTACATTGCAGCGCCGCTTCGGGTGCCGGATGCGGCGCACCAAAACCAACCGATAACGGGTACTCACCATCCGCGCGCTGCGACACCTGCTTCCACTCCTGGGCCGCTACGCTCTGCCGCTGGCAGTTGGCTTTGCCTTCATGCTGGCTCAGAACTGGGCGTTCGCACGCATTCCGGTGTGGATCCAGCGGCTGCTGGACGAGATCGTGGGAGCCAACCGGCTGCCGCCGGTGCGCGGCGCCGTGCTGGCCGCGACCGGCTTCACCATGCTGGCCGGCGGCTGCATGTTCCTGATGCGCAAGCTGATCATCGGGGTCTCGCGGCGCATCGAGTATGACCTGAGGGATGCGCTGTTCCGGCGCCTGATCAGCCTGCAGTTCGGATTCTTTCAGCGGCGCCGCACCGGCGACCTCATCTCGCGTTGCACCAATGACTTGAACGACGTGCGCATGCTGCTCGGGCCGGGGATCATGTACATCCCCGACGCGCTGTCGCGCCTGGCGCTGTTCCTGCCGCTGCTGCTGGGGCTGCACGTGCCGATGACCGTGGCGCTGCTGCTGGTGGCGGCGCTGCTGGTGGCGGTCAACCTGGTGGTGATCCCGCGCTTCCGGCCGCTGTTCCGCGGCGTGCAGGAGCAGGTCGCGGCGATCAACGACCGCGTCTGGCAGACCGTCACCGGCATCACCACGGTCAAGCTGTACGCCGCGGAGGCGCAGCAGACGGCGCAGTTCGAGGAGCTGAACCGCGGCTACGTGCGCGCCAACATCCGGGTGCTCAAGATTCGTGGGCTGCTGTGGCCGCTGCTGGGGCTGGTGTTCGGGCTGCTGCAGCTCGTGACGCTGGGGCTGGGCGGGTCGGCGGTGATCCAGGGCGAGCTGAGCATCGGCGAGCTGCTGCAGTTCTCGACCATGGTAGCGCTGTTGGCGTTCCCGATCATGTCGCTGGGCTGGGTTTCCTCGCTGTTGCAGCAGGGGGTGAGCGCGATGGAGCGCATCGAGATGATCCTCACCGCTCGTCCCGAGGAGCGCACCGGGGCGACACTGCCGGCCGGCGGTCTGCACGTCGCGCTGCAGGGAGTCCGCTACCGCTACCCGGAGGCGGTGCAGGATTCGCTGCGCGGCATCGACCTGCAGCTCGAGCCGGGCGAGACGGTGGCGATCACCGGGCCGGTGGGAAGCGGCAAGAGCACGCTGCTGACACTGCTCACCGCCATCGTGCAGCCTACCGCCGGGCGCGTCACGGTGGCGGGGCGGCCGCTGGCGGCGCTCGATCCGCTGGCGCTGCGGCGGCGGGTGGCGGTGGTGCCGCAGGAGACGTTCCTGTTCTCGATGACCGTCGCCGAGAACATCGCGATGGGGGCTGAGGACGCGGTGACCCGCGAGCAGATCGAGGCTGCCGCCGCGGCCGCCGCCCTGAGCGCGGACATCGCCACCTTTCCCGATGGCTACGACCAGCTCGTCGGCGAGCGCGGCATCACCCTCTCCGGCGGCCAGAAGCAGCGCCTGGCGCTGGCCCGCGCGCTGGTCAAGCAAAGTGACCTGCTGATCCTCGACGACGCCCTCTCCAGCGTCGACTCGGCCACCGAGACCGAGATCCTGGCCGCGCTGCGGGTGCCTGCCGGGAATCCGGCACGGACCGTGCTGCTGGTGTCGCAGCGCACCTCGGCGCTACGGCTGGCCGACCGCATCCTGGTGCTGGAGGGCGGCCGCGTCGTGGAGCAGGGCAGCCACGAGCAGCTGCTGGGCGCCGGCGGCCGCTACGCGCGGCTGGCCGAGCTGCAGCGGCTGGAGCAGTACCTGGCATGACGGAGGGACCCCGCGACCTGCGGCTGCTGGCGCGGCTGCTGCGCTACGTGCGCGCGCACCCGCTGCTGCTGACGGCCGCGGCGCTGTTGGTGCTGGTCACCGACCTGCTGCAGGCGCTGGTGCCCTACCTGACCAAGGTGGGCATCGACCGCGACGTCGCGGGAGGCGACCTGGCCGGACTGGCGCGCACGGCGTTGCTGTTGGGCGCCGCCCTGGTCGGCCAGCTCGGCGGCCAGGTGGCGTTCACCTACACGGTGGAGTACCTCGGCCAGCGCCTGCTCTACGACCTGCGCATGGACCTGTTCCGCAAGGTGCTTGGCCTGGGCCACGACTACTTCGACCGCACCGCGGTCGGCGCCACGCTCACCAACGTCACCAGCGACGTGGAGGCGATCCGCCAGTTCATCTCCCAGGGCCTGGTGTCGCTGCTCGGCGATTCGTTCCAGGTGGTGGTGATCCTGGGTGCCATGCTGTTCATCAACCCGCGGCTGGCGCTGGCGGCGTTCCTCACCCTGCCGTTCTTCGGGGTGGTCACCTGGCTGTTCCGCAACGCCATCCGCCACGGCTACGGCGCCGTGAGGGAGGCCAACGCCCGTATCAACACCACCCTGGTGGAAGCGATCACCGGCATGCGCGAGGTGACCCTGCTCAACTACCAGCAGCGGATCCTGGCCACCTTCACCACCCACAACCGGCGCTATCTGGACGCCTTCCTGCGGGTGGTCAACTCCTATTCCTACTACTTCCCCGCCCTGGAGCTGCTCGCCACGCTCAGCCTGATAATCGTCCTGGGCTACGCCCACCGAGCGGTCGGGATCGCGGTGCAGCCGGGCGAAATCTTCGCCTTTTTCGCCTACATCATGATGTTGTACCGGCCGCTGCGGCAGTTGGCCGAGCGCTTCAACACCTTTCAGGCGACGCTGGCCGCGGCCAGCCGCATCTTCCGCCTGCTCGACCGCTCGGAGTCGATCACCGAGCCTGAGCGTCCGCTGCTGCCGGCGGGGGCCGGGCGCGGCGGCGGTCCCGGAACGGCGGCGGCGGTGGCGCTGGACCAGGTGCGGTTCGGCTACGACCCCGCCCACCCGGTGCTGGAGGATCTGTCGTTCGCGGTGGAGCCGGGCGAACGGGTGGCGCTGGTGGGC
Organism: Spirochaetales bacterium; assembly: GCA_047515735.1. Classification (GTDB taxonomy): domain Bacteria; phylum Spirochaetota; class Spirochaetia; order SZUA-6; family Bin103; genus Bin103. The sequence continues at coordinate 3,734 of JAKZWC010000125.1, forward strand.
AGCACGGGCGCCGGCAAGAGCACCGTGATCAACCTCGTCAACCGGCTGTACGACGTGCAGCGCGGGCGGGTGCTGGTGGACGGGACGGACGTGCGCCGCCTGCCCCTGGCCTACCTGCGGCGGCGCATCGCCACCGTGCCGCAGGACCTGTTCCTGTTCAGCGGTTCGATCGCCGACAACATCTCGTTGCGCGCGCCGGGCGTGACCCGGGCCCAGGTCGAGGCGGCGGCCGACGCGGTGGGCGCCACGCCGTTCGTCCGCGACTTGCCGCACGGATTCGACCACAACGTGCTGGAGGAGGGCAAGTCGCTCTCGTTGGGCCAGAAGCAGCTGCTGGCATTCGCGCGCGCCTTCCTGCTCGCCCCGGGCGTGGTGATCATGGACGAAGCCACCGCCAGCATCGACGCCGAGTCGGAGCGGGTCATCGAGACCTCGCTGGACACCCTGCTGCACGAACGCAGCGCGATCATCATCGCCCACCGCCTTTCCACGATCCGCTCGGCGCAGCGGATCCTGGTGCTGCACCACGGGCGCCTGGTGGAGGAGGGCGGCCACGCCGAGCTGCTGGCGCGCGACGGGGTGTACGCCCGCCTCTACCGCATGCAGCTCCTGTCGCTGACGCCGGACCCCGCGGCGGCCGGGTAGTCCCCCGGCAGGGTGCGGCGGGCCGCGCGGATTCCGGAATCGCTCCGAGACCGGTAGACTATAGCCGTGAGCGTCGCAGTGAACGAGATCGCCCCGGACTTCGTGCTGCCCGGGATCGACGGCACCCCGGTGCAACTCAGCGCCCTGCGCGGTCGCAAGGTCGTGCTGTTCTTCTATCCCCGCGACGAGTCACCGGTCTGTGTGGTCCAGGTGTGCGCCTTCCGTGACGCCTACGAGGAACTGACGTCGGCCGGAGTCGAGGTAGTCGGCATCAGCAGCGATTCGCCCGAGTCACACCACGCGTTCGCCGCCCATCGGTCACTGCCGTTTCCCATCCTGAGCGACGCTGGCGGCGCGGTGCGACGCCGCTACGGGGCAGGTTCGCCGCTGCTGTTCGGCGCCACCGGCCGGGTCACCTACCTGATCGACGAGGAGGGCGTGGTGCGCGATATCTTCTCTTCGATGTTCCGGCCCGTCGAGCACGTACGCCGCGCCCGCGCATGGGTTGGCGCCGCCGATCCCTGAGGCGCACCGGGGCTACCGACTTCCTGCCGCCGAAGGTCGGCTCGCGCGTTCGATGATGCGCGCGAGTTGCTGCACGGGCGGTTCCATAGCGTCTTCGGGCACGGCCGCGTAGCCGAGGTGCAGTCCGGGCCGGGCGGCCGGTCCCCCCCAGTAGGGGGATAAGGGGCGCAGTGCGAGCCCTGCGCGGCGGCCGGCGGCAGCGACGGCGCGGTCGTCCACTGCGTCGGCCAGCCAACCTGCGACCTGCATTCCCGAGGCGGTCGGTGCGAGCTCGAGCAGCCCCGCCAGATGCTTGCGCGCCAGTGCGAACAGCAGCGTGCCGTCGCCGATCCGGGAATGGACGAAGCCTTCGTCGGCGAGCTGCTCGAAAACGGCGATCACGGTGTTTCTCGCTACCCCGAATTCGCGCGCCGGCCGCCCGGGTGGAGGGAACTCGGCGGGGAGGTGCGGCGCGCCCCCGAGGCATCCCCAGGCGTTCGACTGGTCTCGCGTTGGTGGCGCCGGTGTGTGGCGTGGTCTACGGCGCGAAGCGATACACCACCGGGAGCTGCGCGGCGTCGGTGATGCCCGCGTCCTGGTGGTGATAGATGTTGATGCGGCCGGTGCCGCAGTCGCCGAAGCCGTCGCAGGAGAGGACGCCGGTGATGCCGCGAAAGCCTTGCGTGGCGGTCAGCGCCGCCCGCAGCGCGGTCCGGTCCACGCTGAGCTTGCCGCCTTCCGCCACGGCGGCCGTCTCGATGGCGCTGAGGAGCAGGGTGGCGGCGTCGTAGGCGAACGCCCAGTAGGGCGAGGTGGGCGCGCCGTAAGCGGCCTGAAACTCTGCCAGCACCGCGGCCGCGTCCCTGCCGGTGGCGACGTTGACGCTGCCGCCGTGGGACGACTCCGGCCCCGCGAAGTAGATGCCTTCGGAGTGGGGCACCCCGAGGAACTCCGAGACCAGCATGGCGGCGCCGGTGATGAACGTCGCGTCCTGCAGGCCGTCGAATGCGCGCGCCTGCTGCGCGAAAGCCGAACCTTCGGCCACGAACAGGGGGAAGAACAGGCCGTCCGGGCCGGCGGCCGCGAATTCGCCGAGCACCGCGGTCAGGTCGGTGTCGCCCTTGTCGATGCCGGCGGTGGCAACCAGCGCGCCGCCGCGGTCACGGAACGCGGCCGCGAACGCACTCACCAGGGCCGTGGTGTAGGGGTCGCCGTCGTGGATGGCCGCCATCCGCCGCAGGCCCAGCTCGCCGTAGGCGAAGTCGGCCACGGCGACGGCGCCGTAGAGGTCGTTGTTGGCCACCCGGAAGTAGCCGGGGTGGTGGTCGGTGCCGGCGTTGCCTGCCAGGTCGGAGGTAAGCACCGGCGAGGTGTTGGAGGGCGACACAATCGCCAGTCCCGCCGCGCTGAGCAGCGGCGAGACGGCCACCGCCGCGGCCGAGCACGAGGTGCCGATGACGCCGATCACGCGGGCGTCGGCGGCGATCCGGCGCGCGCCTTCGCGTCCGGCCTCCGGCGCGCACCCGCTGTCCATCGGGTCGCCGAGCTCGATCGCGTGGCCGTGGAGGTCGCCGTAGTCGCGTACCGCCAACTCGACGCCGTAGCGCAGCGACGCGCCGAGGGAGTCCGCGCCGGTGTGCGACAGCAGCGAACGGATCTGCACTGCCTCACCCGTGCCGATCTCCACCGTGCCGAGAGATTCGGCGGCCGGGGACCGGCCGGCGGCTTCCCCAGCAGGACTGGCAAGAGCGTTCGCGGCGACGAAGCCAATGAGCATGACAATCGGCATGAATCTCATGCGCCCCATCGTACTTCTCGTTCACAATAAGTTCAGCGTCGTCCCAGGGCCGGTTTGGGTATCTTTGCCGCGGACTGTCGTATGCAACCCATCGTACGCGCCGACCAGGTCGAAAAGCGGTTCGGCAACATCCACGCGCTCGCCGGCGTCAGCCTGGAGATCGAGGCCGGCATCATCTACGCCCTGCTGGGACCGAACGGCGCCGGCAAGACCACCCTGATCCGCGTCCTGGCCACGCTGCTCCGGCCGGACGGCGGCACCGCGACCGTGGCCGGCATCGACGTGGTGCGTGACCCGGTGGCGGTCCGCGACCGCATCGGACTGGCCGGCCAGTTTGCCGCCGTGGACGAGTACCTGACCGGCCGCGAGGCGGTGGAGATGATCGGGCGGCTGTACAACCTGAGCCCGCGTACCGCCCGCGACCGCGCCGCGGAGGTGCTGGAGCGGTTCTCGCTGGCGGCGGACGCCGACCGCCTGGTGCGCACTTACTCCGGCGGAATGAAACGGCGGCTCGACCTCGCCGCCTCGCTGGTGGGGCAGCCCGACGTCCTGTTTCTGGACGAACCGACCACCGGCATCGACCCGCGCAGCCGCCTCGAGGTATGGGCGTTGATCCGGGATCTGGTGGGCTCCGGTACGACCGTGCTGCTGACCACCCAGTATCTCGATGAAGCGGACCAGCTCGCCAATCGCATCGGCGTCATTCACGAGGGCAAGCTGATCAGCGAGGGCACCGGCAACGAGTTGAAGGACCGCCTCGGCGGGGCGGTGATCCAGATCGAAGTGCCGGAAGAGGCGCAGGCGGCGACCCGCACGGCGCTCGGCGCAGAGCTCGGCTCAGAGCACGGCGCGGCGGGAACCATCACCCTGCCGGCTCCCGCGGGCCCGGCCTCCCTGGTAGCCGCGGTGCGCACACTCGACGCCGCCGGTATCACCCCCACCGACATCGGCCTGCGCCGCCC
>JAKZWC010000126.1:0-3179 GCA_047515735.1 Spirochaetales bacterium
ACACTCGGTAGGCGCCCGGCTCGCACGGGTCGCCGCACCACGCGTACAGCGAGGAGTTGCCGCTCATCTGGCGGTAGGTGGCGAGCATGCGCCCGTCGTGCAACAGGCCGCAGCGGTGCATGCCGCCGTAGGTGCCGGACAGCACCGGCTCCGACCAGGTGCGGCCGCGGTCGCTGGAAAAAATCTTGGGCGAGGGATGGCTGTAGCCGTTGGAGTTGCGAATGTGGCACACCAGCGTACCGTCCGGCAGTTGCACGGTGGCGCCTTCGCCCGAGCCGCCGAGCACGTCGGTGTCCCAGATCACGCCATCCTCCTGCCAGGTGGCGCCGCGGTCCTCGCTGCGATACTGCACCAGGTGCAACAGCGGCGGGCGAAAGCAGCGCTCGGTGGAGCCGGGCTTCTCGCGTTCCACGGTGACCAGCAGGGTGCCGTCGTCCAGCTCCACCACCTGGTCGGGACACTGGCCCCGGATCGGGGTCGGCTGCGGCGCCGACCAGGTGCGGCCGCGGTCGGCCGACCAGATGAGAAAGTTGTCGTAGCCGCGGTCGCCGACGATCACCAGCCGGCCGTCGCGCAGCGCGCTGATGCGCGGCAGGTTCCAGTACGGGCGCCGCGGAGCGTCGAGGACGACGCGGCGGCCGTGCCAGGAGCGCCCGCGGTCCCGGCTCTCGATCAGCGCCACCCGCGACCAGGCGGCGGCGTGCGCGTCGGACTCGCGGTAGAGGCACAGCACGGTACCGTCGTCCAGCAGCAGCAGGTCGGGAAACGCCTCGTAGAGATCGTCGTTGCGCGTCACGAGGAAGTGGCGCTCGGCGACGCCGTCGAAGCTCTTCAAGCGCCCGTACCGGGTGCCACGCCCGCCCCGGATGCCGCGCCGCCGCCGGCGGAGTCGGGGAAGTCGCCGGGGTGAACGTAGGAGCCGCGGATGTAGGGCGGCGGCTTGTAGGGTGGCGGATAGGGCCGCGGCACGTCCGTCGCCGTCTGGTAGACGCAGAAGATGCGCCCGTCGGGCAGCTCCACGCAGCCCGGTTCCCCCGAGTCGCCGCCGGGATCTCGCACCACCTCCAGCAGGTGATCGCGCTCGTACTGGTTGGGATGGGTGCCCGAGGCGGCGTTCCAGCGGTAGCGGTAGTCGGGCAGCGTCGGGTTGCGCACGGTCAGCGACACCGAGTGCCAGTAGCTCTCACCCGGGTTGGCGCGCGGCACGTAGGCATTGCGCACCGAGTGCATGCCGGGGATGTGGGAGGTGGCGCCGAAGCTGTTGATGTCGTGACCCGCGGGGCCCCAGCGCGGCTTCAAGAGGGGCTGGGTGCGCAGCAGGCGGTCGGTGGCGATGCACTCCACCCCGTCCACGCTCACCGTGAGCGTGCGGTCGGGAGTCCTGACGATGCGGTAGGTGTGCCACCTGGTCGCGTCCAGGGCATGCGAGGCGATGGTCTCGACCTCCCCGGTGAAGCCGCCGCGCTTGCCGCCGTAGTCGATCTCCTCCTGGACGAACTCGATGCGGTCCGGAAAGATGCGCAGCTCGCCGGCCTCCATCAGGTTGATGCAGCATTGGTCGCCGCAGGGGTTGGCCACCACCCGCAGCCGCGCCTCGAACACGATCGTCGCCAGCTCGTTCTCCGCCGGATGCAGCAGGTAGTAGGGCGGTATCTCCGCTTTGTCGCCCGTGGCCCTGATGCGCAGCCCCTCGGGGGTGAGGGTGGCGCAGCCGTCGTGGCCGTCGTAGGCGGAGGCCTGAATGTCGGTGGTGTCGTGGCCGTCGCCGCGCCACATCGCCACACCGCTGAAGCCGCCCACCTGCTCGTACGCCAGCAGCAGGCTGCCGTCGGCCAGCAGGTAGGCGTTGGGCTGTGCCATGAACACCCCGGTCTCCTGCGGTTCGCTCCAGGTGTGCCCGTGGTCGTAGGAGTAGCACTTGAAGGAGGGATAGTGGATGAACGAGTCCTCGCGCGTGTGGCACACCAGGGTGCCGTCGGCGAGCCGCACGATCGGTCCCTCGCTGTGCGAATGCACCGAACTCTCCGCCACCACCGCCCGGAACTGCCACTCGCGGCCGCCGTCGGTCGAGGCCCACAGCACCACCCGGTGACGCAGGCGCCAGGCGCGGCGCCGCGGCAGGACCGCCTCGACCAGCGGCAGCAGCAGGGTGCCGTCGGCGAGCTGCACCAGCCGGCGCGGCTGGAAGCCGGTGACCGCAATCGGCTGCGGCTCGCTCCAGGTGCGCCCCCCGTCCGCGCTGCGGAACAGGAAGCTGGTCCCCTTATTGCGGAACCCCGAGGCGGCGATCAGCAGCGTGCCGTCGGGCAGCTTGTTGATCCGCGGCATCGCCCACTGGCAGGTCGACTCGTCGGCCAGCACCCGGCGCTCGCCCCAGGTGCGGCCCAGGTCGGTACTTTCACGGAACACCAGGCGCGCCCAGCTCCCGGAAGGGTGCCCGGCAGCTTCGCGCCAGACACAGATCATGCGCCCGTCGTCGCTCAGCGCGACGTCGGCGTACGCCTGGTACAGATCGTCGTCGCGATCGATAGTGACGTGACGATCGGCCAGACCGTGAATACTCCGTACTGCCCCCATGCTGCTACCTCCCGCCGCCAGCCGGCGCTATGTCACCAACAACAGTAGCAGCAGTGCGCGTTTCCCGCACGCCGTGGTTGCGCGCCACCGGCCGATTCAGCAGTAATACGGCATGGCAGCACGACCCAAGGTCCTGATTCTGGGTTCGCCAGTGCCCGGCCACCGGCCGGAGCGCGAGATCCTCGAGCCGCTGGCGGAGATCGTGACCGCGCGGGCGGACACCCGCCAGGAACTGGAAGCCGCGGTGCGTGACGTGGATGCGGCGATGATCGGTACGCAGCCGTTCGACGCGCTGCTCATCGCCGGCATGCGCCGCTGCCGGGTCATCTCGCGCTACGGCATCGGCTACGACAACATCGACGTGGCCGCCGCCACCGCCGCGGGGATCTGGGTCGCCCGGGTACCGGACTACGGCTGGGAGGACGTGTCGGATCACGCCATCGCCCTGCTGCTGGCCTGCGTGCGCGACCTGCGCAGCTACGACCGGCTGGCGCGCGCCGGCCGCCAAGGGAGACCCAGGCCGCTGTTCCGGATCAAGGGTCGGACCTGCGGGGTGATCGGCTGCGGCGGCATCGGGCGCGCCTTGCTGCGCAAGCTGGGCG
>JAKZWC010000127.1:0-6797 GCA_047515735.1 Spirochaetales bacterium
CGAGTGGGCGGCCATGCGGATCTGGTCGTAGGCGCGCGACAGGAAGGCGGCGAAGGTGGCCGCGAACGCGCGCTTGCCGCGCGCCTGCAGGCCGGTGGCGATGCCGATCATGTTCTGCTCGGCGATATAGCACTCCACGCTGCGCTCCGGGAAGGCGCCGAAGAAGGCGTCGGTGAAGGTGGAATTCTTGACGTCGGCGTCGAGCACGAACATGCTGGGGTCGGCGACGCCCAGCTTGGCCAGGGCGGCGCCGTACGCCTTGCGGGTGGCGAGCTTCTCGCCCCGCGCATAGCTGGTGGCGATGCTGAGCGCCCCCGGCGCCGGGGCGGCGTCCGCTGCGGCCGGGGCGGTGCCGTTGGCGGAGACCCCCTCCGGTGTGCCGGCGTCCGCGATGCGCGCCTCCACCTCGGCCACCGCGGCGGCATGCTGGTCGTCGGGTACCGCCTTGCCGTGCATCGCGTCATGGTCCTCGAGAAAGCTCACGCCCTTGCCCTTGACCGTGCGCGCGACGATGAAGCTGGGCCGGTCGGAGGCACGCGCGGCGGCCAAGGCGGCCTGGAGCGCGGCCACGTCGTGGCCGTCGCACTCGTGCACGTCCCAACCGAACGCCGCGGCCTTGGCGGCGTAGCCGGCGCTGTCCCACTGGAACAGCGTCGGATCGCTCTGCCCGAGACGGTTCATGTCCAGGATGGCGCACAGGTTGCCCACGCCCAGGTGAGGCGCCAGGTTCATCGCCTCCCACACCGAACCCTCCGCCATCTCGCCGTCGCCAAGCAGCACGTACACGCGCTGGCTACCGCCGTCGTGATTGATCGCCAGCGCCATGCCGATGGCGGCGGCGAGGCCCTGGCCCAGCGACCCGGTGGCGACGCGCACCCCCGGCGCGCGCCCGGGTATCGGATGCCCTTCCAGGCGGCTGTCGAAGTTGCGCAGCTCCTGCAACTCGGCCACCGGAATGGTTCCCGCCTCGGCGTACGCGGCGTACAGCACCGGCGCGGCGTGCCCTTTGGAAAGCACGAACTCGTCGTTGGCGAGTGAATCGGGATGGCGCGGGTCGTAGCGCATCTCGACGAAGAACAGCACGCTCATGATTTCCGCGGCGGACATGCAGGTGGTGGGATGTCCGGAGGCGGAGGCGGAGGTCATGTTGATGGAATGGATGCGGAGCATCTCGGCTCGATATTGCAGGAGAGCGGTGGTGGCGCTCATGTCGGCTCCTTTCGGTCGGCAGGTAGTAGTGGGCGGGCGACAGATGCACAATGCCGAGGTCACGGCAGCGGGCCGCCCACGGCACAGTATCCGGGCAGCTCGCCCAGCGGCAATGGGGGAAGGGGAATGGAATATCGGCAACTGGGGCGCACCGGTCTGCGCGTGAGCCTGATGGCGCTCGGCTGCGGCGGGCCGAGCCGGCTGGGACTGAGCACCGGACGTACCACGGCGCAGTCCGCGGCCATCGTGCAGGCCGCCCTCGACGCCGGCATCAACATGATCGACACCGCTACCGCATACCAGACCGAACCGCTGGTGGCAGCCGGCCTGCGCGGGAGGGCTCGGGACCAGGTGGTGCTCTCCAGCAAGCGCGGGGTCGGTGCCGGCGGCGGCGCCGGGCTGCTGTCGGGGGCCGAGCTCGAGTCCGCGGTGGAGGCCAGCCTGCGACGCCTGGAGACCGACTACATCGACATCTACCATCTGCACGGCGTGAGTCCGGAGCAGTACCCGCACGCACGCGACGAGATGGTGCCGGCCCTGCAGCGCCTGCAGGCGGCGGGCAAGGTGCGCTTCATCGGCGTCACCGAAAGGTTCGGCGGCGACACCGATCACCGCATGCTGCGCAGCGCCCTCGCCGACGGGTTGTTCGACGTCATCATGGTGGGGTTCAACATGCTCAACCAGACCGCCCGCGACCCGATTCTGCGGCTGGCCGGGGAGCGCGGCGTGGGGACCATGATCATGTTCGCGGTACGGCGGGCTTTCAGCCGGCCACAGCGCCTGCGCGAGCTGCTCGCCGAACTGGCTGCCCGCGGCGAGGTGGACCCGGCGCTGGCCGCCGCGGACGACCCGTTGGGCTTCCTGTCCACCGGAGCCGCCGACCTGGCCGACGCCGCCTACCGCTACTGCAGCTATCAACCGGGCGTCAGCACCGTGCTGTCCGGCACCGGCAACCTCGACCATCTGCACCACAACGTGGCCTCGTTCGCGCGCGGTCCCCTGTCGGCCGCCGCCGCGGCGCGCATCGACCGGCTGTTCGCCGGCGTCACCTCGGTCAGCGGCAGCTGACAGTGAGATCCGCCGGTCGGATCTGAGTTGCCCGCCGTACTCTGACGCGCCGGAGTCGTTGGCGGACCGGGCGCCGGTGAATCGGACGGCCACGGCGGCGGATGAGTCCGCTCCGGGGGCGACCGGGCGGAACTACAGTTGCAGCGGCCCGACCGAAGTGCGGAGCAGCGGGCGCCCCTCCCAGGGAATGGCAATCACCGTCAGCAGCGCGGCCACGGCGACGAAGATGAGCCAGCGCAGCAGCTTGCCACGGTCGCCGGCGGCCTTGCGCACGCGGACCCAGCCCACGTGCAGCGCCGCGGTCGCCAGCAGCATCAGCAGCGGATGCTCTACCGCGAACTCCCGAAGCTGCCGGTCGCCCATCGCTTCCCCGAAATTGGCCAGGGCGAACTGGGTGATCGGACTCAGGAAGTAGAGCACCAGGCCGAGCAGGAACTGCAAATCCCAGACCCGAATCAGCCAACGGCCCAGGCCGTCGTCGCCGCCGTCCCAGGCGCTGCCGCGAATCAGCCCCGCGGCGCTGCGCAGCAGCACCAGCAGCACCAGCACGAGCACGGCGTAACGCAGATAGGAGTGTGCGGTGAGCGCGAAACTGTACATCTACTGCAAAATATACCGCCTGCGCCTCACCCGTGGCGGCAGGGGGCATCCACCACCAGGACGCGCACTCCGGGGCCGTCCAGAGCAGCCGGCAGGGCGTCCGCCAGCTCACTCAGCGGCACGCGTGCGGCATGGCTGGCACCGCACGCCCGCGCCACCGCCAGCATGTCGAGGCGCGGCGCGGGCGTTCCCAGGGCCGAGCGGCCACTGCCCGGATGCGGCTGGCGCCCGGTGGTCACCGCGCCGGCGTTGTCGGCCACGATGGCCGCCAGGTTGGCGCCCTGGGCGTAGGCGTTGCACAGCGCGGGCAGCGCGGCATGGAAGAACGCCGAATCGCCGAACAGCGCCACCGCGTCCTGGCCGGCGCGCAGCAGCCCGTCGGCCACCGCCACCGCCGAGCCGATGGCATACTTGGCGCCCAGGCGCGGCGCCTCGGCGGCCAGGCAGCCGGGGTCGGCCACCAGCCAGGCATCGCGGCCCGCTGCCTGCAGCCACTCCTGCACCGCGTCGACGAGCTGATCGAACGGACAGCCGGCGCAGTGGTTGCGCCGCGGCGGGCGCTCCGCCTGCTCGCCGGCCGCGGTGAAGCGATCGCTGACCGGCAGCTCCGGAGCGAACCCCGCCACCGCTGCGGCGATCTGCCAGCGGTACAGCTCGCCGCAGCGCGGCACCTCCCCGGTCAGCTTGCCGCGCAAACGGGTGGGCAGGCGGGAGGCGTGCGCCAGGGCGGCGATGCGCTGCTCCAGATAGGGCTCGTTCTCCTCCAGCACCAGCACCTCGTCGTGGGCCTCCAGGAAGGCGCGCACCGGATCGGCGGGCAGCGGGAAGATGCCCCCCAGTTCCAGCAGCCCGACGCCGGCCGCCGGCGCCGCGCCGGCCTCGCCATCGGCACCGCCGATCACGTCGGCCAGCTTGCGGGTGCAGAAGCCGGCGCTGATGATGCCGCGGGATAGTCCCTGTTCCTTCTGCCTCGCCGGCGCCGTGGCGGCGACGCGGTTGAAGGCAGCGCCGGCTACCCATTGCGCCGCCAGCGGCAGGCGGCGGTGCAGTTCGCGATGTTTCGCCACCGCGTTGCCGGGGTAGGGCACGTAGCGGAACGCCTCGCGCGCCACCGGGCCGTGCCGCACCTGCCAGGCGAAGTGGGCGGCGGCGGTCCTGCCGGAGGCCTCGCGGCAGGTGTCGAAGCTGCGGGTCACACGCACCACCACCGGCAGGGCGTACCGCTCCGAGGCGGTGAACGCGGCCTCCACCATCAGCAGCCCGGCACACGGCGTCGCCGGCTCCACCATCGGCAGCTCGATCAGGTCGGCCAGCGCCCGCGTATCCTGATCGTTCTGCGAGCCGTAGGCGCCCGGGTCGTCGCCGAGGATGATCACCATCCCGGCGCTGAGAGGGGTCAGGTTCAGCGCCATGAGGGGATCCACCATCACGTTCATGCCGACGCTCTTGGTACACACCAGGGAGCGGCGGCCGCCGAGACACGCGCCGATGGCCACCTCCAGGGCTACCCGCTCGTTGGCGGACCACTCCAGGTGGCAGCCGTCGCCTTCCCCGGCACGCAGCAGTTCCACCAGCGTCGCCACGGTCGCCGAGCTGGGCGATCCGGGATAGGCGGTGATACAGCCGACGCCGGCGCGGGCGGCACCGTAGGCCAGCGCCTGGCCGCCGGTAATGGTCTGCGGAACTTGCATGCGTGGGTCTCCTTCAGGGTGACGTGGCGGCGCCGGCCGAGGTACTACGATCTCCGCGGGGCGGACTCGTCACGCAGCCGCACTATACCGGGTGTGGCGCCAGCCGGCAGCCCCAAGAGTCTCGCTGCGCTGCCGCGCCGGATGCCCGGAAGCTGGCGTCGGAGAGGGCGAAACAGTGGTCGGCGTGTTCACGGATGCCGATAGCCTACCGGCTGGGCGGGCGCCTGAGTCCGGTGACGCTTGGCTCGCAGTGGCGCTAGCGGCTAAGCTGCCCGCCGTGCATACGCCAGGGTTCGTAAATTGGGGCATTCTGGGGCCCGGCCGCATTGCCCATAGCTTTGCCGCCGGACTGCGTGACGCCGCCGGGGCGCGGCTGGTGGCCGTCGGTTCGCGCGCCGCCGCCCGTGCCGAGGCGTTTGCCGCCCAATACGGGGCCACGCAAGCGCATGGCAGCTACGCGGCGCTGGCCGCCGACCCTGCCGTGGACGCCATCTACGTGGCCACTCCCCATCCCCAACACGCGTCTGCCTGCCGCATCTGCCTCGATGCCGGCAAGCACGTGCTGTGCGAGAAACCGCTCGCCGTCAACGCCGCCGAGGCGCGCGCCATGGCGGCCTGCGCCCGCGACCGCGGCGTGCTGCTGATGGAGGGCATGTGGACCCGCTTCATCCCTGCCATCGCGGCGCTGCGCACGCTGTTGCAAGCAGGCGAAATCGGCATGCCGGCGCTGCTTCAGTGCGACCTGGCCTTCGCGGCGGAAGTCGATCCCGCCAGCCGGCTGTTCGCGCCGGAGCTGGCGGGCGGAGCGCTGCTGGATATCGGCGTCTACTGTGTGGCCTTCGCTTCCATGGTGCTGGGCACTCCCGACACCGTGGCGTGCAGCGCCCACCTCGGCGCGACCGGCGTCGACGAGCGCACTGCCGTAGCTCTCAGCCATCCGAGCGGTGCCGTTGCGGCGCTGTTGTGCGGCATCACCGTGAGATCCCCGCAGGTCGCCACGATCTACGGCAGTAAGGGATACGTTACCGTCGCCTCCCCGTTCTGGTGCGGCGAGCAGCTCACCGTACACCTCACCGGCGCGGCCCCCGAGGAGCGCCGCTATCCGCGGCGCGGCAACGGCTTCAACTACGAGGCCGAGCACTTCATGGAACTGGTCCGTGCCGGCGCCACCGACTCTCCGATCATGCCTCTGGCGGAATCGATCACCATCAGCGAAACGCTCGATGCCGCCCGCCGCCGCATCGGCCTGCGCTACCCGTTCGAGGCAGCACGGTCACTCCGTGACACGGAAGACGATGAGAATCGAGGCACAGGGATGGTCCGCCGGCCTTCATTTTCGGGTCAGAGCACGCCTGGAGTATCGTCATGATCTACGAACGCATCGAAGGGCTCGACAAGCCACTCGCCCGGGTCATCCAGGGCACCGTCATGCTCAGCCGCGAGCGCCTGGAGGAGGGCTTCGAGCTGCTCGACGCCGTGTTCGAGCTGGGCGGCACGACCTTCGATTCCGCTCACGGTTACGGTGGCGGCGATTCCGATCGCGTGCTCGGCCTGTGGATGGCAGCCCGCGGCAACCGCGAACAGGTGGTGATCGTGGGCAAGGGCTGCCATCACAATGCCGACCGGCGCCGGGTGACTCCCTACGACCTGGAGTCCGATCTCATGGACACGCTGGCGCGGCTGCGTACCGACTACGTGGATCTGTACCTGCTGCATCGCGATGACCCCGACCTGCCGGTGGCGCCGATCATGGAAGCCTTCACCCGCCACCACGCCGCCGGCCGTATCCGCGCCTTCGGCGGCTCCAACTGGTCGCCGGCACGGATCCAGGCGGCGAACGAATACGCCGCGCAGCACGGCCTGCCGCCGATGCGCGCCAGCAGCCCCAATTTCAGCCTGGCGGTGCAGCGGCGCGAGCCCTGGCCTGATTGTCTCTCCATCAGCGGACCGGCCGGCGCCGAGGACCGCGCGTGGTACCGGGGCAACCAGATGCCGCTGCTGCTATGGTCCAGCCTGGCCGGCGGTTTCTTCTCGGGGCAGTTGCGGCGCGACAATCTCGATACGTTCAGCGACTACTGGTTCAAGCTGAGCGCGGAGACCTACGGCACGGAGGAGAACTTCCGGCGCTACGATGCCGCCCGCGAGATCGCCGAGCGACGCGGCGTCAGCGTGGCGCAGGTGGCCCTGGCGTATCTTTTCGGCAGGGGCCTGAACGTGTATCCCCTGGTG
>JAKZWC010000128.1:0-8901 GCA_047515735.1 Spirochaetales bacterium
GCGCGCCTATCGGGCGTGGCTGGCGGCGGGGCGGCACGGGTCGATGGCCTACCTTGAGCGCCACGCGCCGTTCAAGGCCGACCCGGAGGCGCTGCTGCCCGGCTGCCGCACCGTGCTGGTGGTGGCGCTCGGCTACTACCAGACCCCCGGCCGCCGCTGGACCGGCCGTGAAGAGGAAGCAGCCGCGGCGAACGGCGCCGCCCAGCCGGACGAAGCTGCCGCGAACGGGCTTCCGGCCGGTGCCGGTGACCCGGCGCCACCAGAGGCGCAGGCCGGACGCATCGCCCAGTACGCCTGGGGACGCGACTACCACAAGCTGCTGGGTGCGCGCCTGCGCGCCCTGGCGCGCGGCTTGGCGGAACGCTTTCCCGAGCACCGGTTTCGCGCCGGCGTAGACGCCACCCCGCTGTTGGAGACCCATTACGCGGTGGCGGCCGGGGTCGGCTTCCGCGGCAAGCACACGCTGGCGATCAATGCCGCCCACGGGAGCTGGTTCTTCATCGGCGAGTTGCTCACCACGCTGGCGATCGAGGAACTGCCAAAGCCGGCGCCCAAGCGCTGCGGCAGCGGCTGCACCTACTGCATCGACGTCTGTCCCACGCGGGCGATCGTCGCCCCCTACCAGCTCGACGCGCGCCGCTGCATCTCCTACCTCACCATCGAGCACCGCGGTCCGGTGCCGGAAGAGCTGCGGCCCGCGATCGGCGATTGGCTGTTCGGCTGCGACCTGTGCCAGGAGGTGTGCCCGTGGACGGTGCGCGCCCAGGCCACGCCCGAACCGGACCTGCTCACGTGGCGCGCGGGCAACTCGCAGGCGCTGGCGCCGCTGCTGGCGCTGCGCTCGCACGCCGACCTGACCGCCCGCTTTGCCGGCTCGCCGCTGATGCGCGCCGGCCGCGACCGGCTGGTGCGCAACGCCTGCACCGTGGCCGGCAACCGGCGCGCCCGGGAGCTGCTGCCGCAACTGCGCTGCCTGACGCAGGACCCCGACCGCGGCGTGGCCGAGCACGCGCGCTGGGCGGTGGCCCGGATCACCGCCGCGGACCAGGCATGACCGCGTCTGCCGATCCCAGCGGCGACACTATCGTCGCCATCGCCACGCCGCCCGGCACCGGCGCGCTGGCGATCGTGCGCCTCAGCGGACCCGCCGCGCTGGCGGCGGCCGACGGCGCGTTCCGCGGGCGCCGTCCGTTGCACGAAGTCGCGACCCACACCGCGCACTACGGCCGCATCGTGCAGCACGCCGCAGCGCTTGGGTCCGACGGCGACGAGGTGGACGACTATCGCGGCGTGCCTCCTGCCGGCGTGCCTAAGCCTGAGACGGCGCCGGGCGCTGGCCTGGAGGTGGTGGACGACGTGATCGCCACCGTGTTCCGGGCGCCGGCCAGCTACACCGGCGAGGACACGGTCGAGATCACCTGCCACGGCTCCAACCTGGTGGCCGCGACCGTGGTCGCCGCGCTGTTGGGCCACGGCGCGCGGGCGGCAGAACCGGGGGAGTTCACTCGCCGCGCCTTCCTCAACGGCAAGCTGGACCTGACCCAGGCCGAGGCGGTGGCCGAGGTGATCCAGTCCGCCACCGCGGCCGCCCTGCGCGGCGCCCGCAACCGGCTCAACGGCGCGCTGGCCGCACGCGTGGCGGGCTTGCGGCAGCAGTTGCTGGAGTGCGCGGCGCGGGTCGAGCTGGAGCTGGACTTCGCGGAAGAGGACGTGGAACTGGCGCCGGCGGCAGAGATCGCCGCGCGCGTGGCCGAGGTGCGCAGCGCCATCGCCGCGATGCTCGCGACCTTCCGCACCGGGCGCATGCTCCGCGACGGCGTGCACGTGGTGCTGGCCGGGCCGCCCAACGTGGGCAAGTCGTCGCTGCTGAACCGGCTGGCGCAGGAATCGCGAGCGCTGGTCACCGACGTACCGGGCACCACCCGCGACGTGATCCGCGAAGACCTCGACATCCACGGGGTGCCCGTGCGGTTGCACGACACCGCGGGGCTGCGCGTCACCGACGAGACCGTGGAGCGGCTGGGCGTGGAGCGCACCATCGCCACCGTCGCCGACGCCGACCTGGTGCTGTTCGTGACCGCCGCGGACGAGCCGTTCCCCCATGCCGCCCTGGAGCAGGTGCGCGGCACTGTCACCGACGCTGTGCCCACGACCACCACGGCGGCACCCGGCACCCCGGACGTGGTCGTGATCGCCAACAAGTGCGATCTGGCGCCCGCTCCGAATGGCACTTCGGCGCCGCGGCCGGCCCTCGCGGTATCGGCCAAGACCGGACAGGGGATCGACGCTCTGAGCCGCCTGCTGGTGGCGCGCACCGTAGGGCAGGACGGCTCAGGCTACACCGAACGCAGTTCCCTGGTGGCCAGCGCCCGCCACCGCGACAACCTGCAGCGTGCAGACGCCGCGCTGGCACGCGCCCACGACGCGGCCACGGCCGGCGCCGGGGGTGAGCTGGTGGCCGCCGATCTGCGGGCCGCCGTCGCCCACCTGGAGGAACTCATCGGCATCGTCGCCAGCGACGACGTGCTCAACCGGATCTTCGCCCACTTCTGCATCGGAAAATAGCGCGGCCGCAACCGTCCCGCAGGTTCACCGGCGGTCGTAAGCTCCCTGCCGGTGCGCAACTCGTATCGCCAGGACGACCAGCGCCGTGTGCTGCACCTCGTACACCACGCGATAGTCTCCCACGCGCAGGCGCCGGAGTCCGCGCAGATCGCCCTTCAGAACGGCGCCTCGCAACGGGCTGTCTGCAAGGTCGTCGATAGCTCGAATGATCCGCAGCCGGTCCGGCTTTGGTATCCGCCGTATCTCTTTGGCCGCCTGCTGCTTAATCTGAATCGAGTAGCTCACGCTTGACGCTGTCCCAGTCCAGCACCGGATCGGCCGGGTCGCGCAATCGCTGCATCGCTACGCTGAGATCGTCAAAATCCTCCAGATATCGTTCTACCGCCTGGCGGACAACTTCAGCTCGGCTCCGTTTGAGCGTCCGCGCCGCTGCATCTAGTGCAGCGACCAGCGTATCCGGTACTCGGGCTGTTATTTGAGCCATCGCGAATGGTCCTCCCTATGAATGCCACTGAGATCGCACTGATGTCGCACTGATGTCAGTGACATTACCATGCGTACGCGATGCGGAGCCAACCGCCAAGACACTGCTGCCGCGGGCTAACGGTAGCCGAACAGCGGGGGGAACACGACGACTACGATGGCCGCCCATACGGCGTAGACCGGCAGGTAGGCGGTCTGCCAACGCTCCAGGGCGGCGAAGGTGCCGGCGCCGCGCAGGAAGCGGGCGTAGAGCCAGGCCGATCCTGCCAGATTGACCAACAGGACGAGGTTTTCGCCCAGCGCCGCGAGCTTGTTGGCGCTGAAGCCGAACTCGGAGATGCGCGCCGCGATCGCCGCCAGCGCCACCACGTCGACTATCAGGGCTGCCACCACCAGGAGCTGTTGCAGCGCATCGAACGCATCGCGCGGCGCCTGCGGGTCGCGCGCCGACACCGCGAACAGCAGCAGGCCCGCCACCAGCACCAGCAGCAGGTCGAAGCCGATCAGCACCTCGCGGTCGACGTCGATGCCGCTGCCGGTCCATACCATGGTTACCAGAAACGCCAACAGCACCGCCGCGAACAGCGGCGTGAACACGCGCGTGAGCACCGGCGCCATGTTCTCGATCACGCTCTGCTTCTGCTCCACCAGCCAGGCACCGACGAGCACCGCGCCGAGTGCACCGCACGGCAGCAGCCAAGTCTCCAGCAGCCACCCTACCTCCAGGCCGATGGCGTCGAACATGGTCCCGGTGAACAGCGCGAGCACCCCGCCGCCGAGGGCGAACAGCACGTAGTAGATGAACAGCTCCCCCGAGAAGCGCACGAAGTCCATGCGCCCGGCAACGGAGTTCCAGCGCCCGCCGGCATAGGCGATGCCCACCGCCAGCCACAGCGCGATCGGCAGATGGATCGCAGCGAGGATCCCAGTGGCTCCGTTGGGCGTGAACGGGAAGGCGTTGGCGAGCACCGCGGCCGCGACGAACGGCAGCGCCAGCCACAGACAGCGCACCCGGTCCCAGCCACGCTTCCAAAGGAAGTAGCCGGCCAGCAGGGGCAGGACGAACAGCGAGGCGTTGTGCGCATAGAAACCGTCGCTGCCGTCGCTGCCGAAGTGGTGGCCGAACAGCTCCGGTACTTTGATCGCCACCGCGGCGACGAACGCGAGGCCTACGGCGACAGCGGTCTCCGTGCGCCCGCTGCGACGGTCGCTGCCGCCAGCGGGCTCCGCCACCAGTTGCTTCCACAACCGCTCGGAGTGGACGCGCGCGAATTCACGCGACACCGCGTCGATGCTGCCCATCCGCTTGACCGCGACCAGGAAAGCTTCGTCGACCGCCAGGCCGCCATCCTGCAGCGCGGCCACCTGCTCGCGCAGGTGACTCTCCAGCTCCTCCACATCCGCGGGATTGACTGCTCCGCGGCGCAGCAGGTGCGCACGCCACTGGGCGATCTGCTCTTCGAGGTTCCTGTCCGGCACCATGCTCAGCCCGGCGCGGGAGCCGGCTCCCACCAGACACGGCGCAGGGTCGCTTCCACCACCTGCCATTGGCGGCGCTGCACCGCCAGTTGCGCCCGTCCGTCCTGCGTGATGCGGTAGTACTTGCGCTTCCGACCGGTCTCCGACACGCCCCATCGCGCGCCGATGTAGCCGAGCCGTTCCAGCCGGTGCAGCAGCGGATAGAGCATGCCGTCGGTCCAGGTGAACTCGCCGCCGGACAGCTCCGCGACCCGCTTCAGGATGGCGTAGCCGTAGCTCTCGCCCGCCTGCAGGATGGCCAGCACCAGGGGCGTGGCGGAGGCCGCCACCAGGTCCTTGCTCACCCGCATCGGCGTCGCCCGTCACCCCGCGCTTCGCGGCGCGCGCCGCGGCCGCCAGATCGTGGCTCCGTCAGATACATAGAACCATTATACGTAATGCGTCTATGTAAAAGCAACGTTTGGCGCAGCCGGTGTCGCCATACGCCGTTCGGCTTTGTTACCTTCCCGGTCAGGCGGCGGAGAAAGATGTTCGACCTGATCGTGATCGGCGGCGGCCACGCCGGCATCGAGGCAGCGATGGCGGCCGCGCGTATGGGCTGCAGCGTTGGGCTGGTCACCAGCGAGGCGGCCGCCATCGGCCGCATGTCCTGCAATCCCGCCATCGGCGGCACCGCCAAGGGCCACTTGGTGCACGAGATCGACGCCCTCGGCGGGGTGATGGGCGAGCTGGCGGATGCCACCGGCATCCAGTTCCGGCTGCTGAACCGCTCCAAGGGACCGGCGATCTGGTCATCCCGATGCCAGTCCGACCGCGAGGCGTACGCCGCCGCGGCACAGGGGCTGGTGGCTGCCGAGAGCGCCATTGCCGTCGTCGAGGATACGGTGGTGGGCGTGGCGGCACGCGCCGGCCGGGTGGCGGCGGTGGTGACCGGCGCCGGGGAGGAGATCGGCTGCCGTGCCCTGGTGGTGGCCTCGGGCACCTTTCTCAATGGCGTGCTGTTCACCGGCCTGAACGGCCGCGCGGGCGGGCGCTACGGCGAGCAGCCGGCCACCGGCCTGTCGCAGGCGTTCCAGCGTCTGGGCATCGAGACCGGCCGCCTCAAGACCGGCACCCCGCCCCGGCTGCTGCGTTCCAGCATCGACTTCGCCGTGCTGGACGAACAGCCGGGCGACGACCGCCCGGTGCCGTTCTCGCGCCGCACCGATCCGGCCCGTTTCCCGTGTCTGCCGCAGGTGAGCTGCCACATCACCTTCACCAATCCCGCCACCCACGAGCTGCTGGCCACCGGCTTCGACCGCTCGCCCATGTTCACCGGCCGCATTCAGGGAGCCGGGCCGCGCTACTGCCCCTCCATCGAGGACAAGGTGGTGCGCTTCGCCGACCGCGACCGCCATCAACTGTTCCTGGAGCCGGAGGGGCTGGACAGCGACCTGATCTACCTCAACGGCTTCTCCAGCTCGCTGCCGGCGGAGGTGCAGTTGGCGGCGCTGCACACCGTGCCCGGCCTGGAGCAGGTGGAGGTGGCGCGCTACGGCTACGCCGTGGAGTACGACTTCTTTCCCGCCTACCAGGTGGACGCCACGCTGGAGAGCAAGCATCTGCGCGGGCTCTACTTCGCCGGCCAGGTGAACGGCACCTCCGGCTACGAGGAGGCGGCCGCACAGGGGCTGATGGCAGGGATCAACGCGGCGCTGTCCCTGCACCGCGGTTCGAACGGCGCCCGTGACGAGCTGGTCCTGCGCCGCGACGAAGCCTACATCGGGGTGCTGATCGACGACCTGGTGACCAAGCCGTCGCACGAGCCCTACCGCATGTTCACCTCGCGCGCCGAGCACCGCCTGGTGCTGCGCCAGGACAACGCCGACCGCCGCCTGAGCGCGTACGGGCATGCGCTGGGTCTGATCGGCGATCAGGCGATGACCCGGCTCCGCCGCCGCTGCGAGCTGCTGGCCGCCGCCGTGGCCGAGCTGCGCGGAACGACGCTGGCGCCGGCCAGGATCAACGGCTGGCTGCGGGCGCACGGTGCCAGCGAGCTGCAGCGACCGGAGACCGCCGCCGCGCTGTGCCGGCGCCCCGAGGTCCGGCTGGGCGCCCTGCTGGGGGAGACCCTGTCACCCGCCACCGCGGAGGCGGCAAGCACCGGCGCAACCGGCGACAGCCCGCCGCTTACCGCTCTGCTCGCCGACCCCGAGCTGCTGGCCGCCGCCGAAGTCGAGCTGAAGTACGAGGGCTACATCGCCCGCGAGCGCCACAACATCGAGCGGCTGCAGCGGTTCGAGGCGCTGCGCATTCCCCCGTCCCTCGACTACACCGTCTTCAATGCCCTCTCCCACGAGGGCCGCGAGAAGCTGCAGCTCGTGCAGCCGCGCACGCTCGGCCAGGCGAGCCGGATCAGCGGCGTAAGCCCCGCCGACCTCAGTATCCTGCTGGTGCAGTTGCGCGCCGCCGGCCGCGGACGCGCGCGTACGTGAACATGCCGTTTCAGTGCATCTCCGATGCCGGAAGCACCTTGACGTCCACTAATTCCCACACTATCGTTTCCCAAAGAGTCAGGATGGCGAATGGTTTTCAGTGTATTTTGAAGTTCTTGGAACCATCGAGCATATCGAAACAATCGCAGTAGGAGGACGAATCAGAGAGATAATGAGGATCCGAAGACAGCACGGTTCGAGGCGTTGGCGGAAACTTAAGGGCGTCGCAATGGTCCGTCTTGCTACCGGCAACATCCGCAACGCTGAGATCCATTGGTATGAAGCTCATGGTATTGGCAGAGTAAAGATGAAGATCAAGCGGTTTCTGGATTGAAAATGAAAGAACGATTCGTAGTGTGCATCCAAAACAGAGAGTGCAGCGATCTGGAGACTCGAAAACTCTATCAGACTGTGCCCGACAAAGAAGCAGAACGTGAAGGGTATCTGCGCGTGGTAGACGAATCAGGTGAAGACTATCTGTATCCTGAGTCCTACTTCGTACCGGTGGACGTGCCGCAACACGCTCACGCATCTCTGCGTTCCACGAAGTAAGTATCGTGCCGTTGCGCGCCGCCGGCCGCGGACGCGCGCGTGGCTGAGCACCGCGCCCGTTCCATCCGCCGGCTCAGCACCTCCGCGTACGTGCTCCGGCTGGCGCGCGGCGCGCTGGAGTTCGCGCCGGGCCAGTACGTGACTTTGGGTCTCCCCGGCAGCACCGCGCGGCGCGAGTACTCCATCTACTCCGGAAGCGACGACCCGTTTCTGGAAGTGCTGATCAAGCAGGTGGAGGGTGGCACGGTATCGCACCAGCTAGCGCGGTTGGCCCCCGGCGCGGCGCTGGAGGTGGACGGTCCGTTCGGCTATTTCCTCATCCCCGAGGCGGCCCGCAAGTGCCCGCTCCTGTTCGTCGCCTCCGGGACCGGTATCGCCCCGTTTCACTGCTTCGCCCGCAGCTATCCCGGCCTCGACTACCGTCTCCTCCACGGCGTCCGCACCGCGACCGAAACCTACGACCGCCAGTGCTACCCTCCCGACCGCTACCTGGCGTGCCTCAGCCGCGAACCGGTCACGGCGGAAGCTGGCTTCGCCGGCCGCATCACCGCCTACCTGAGCGCTCACCCCGTGACTCCCGGCACGCTGTGCTACCTGTGCGGCAACAGCGAAATGATCTTCGAAGCGTTCGACATCCTCAAAGCCGGCGGCATCCCCAGCACCGATCTGTTCGCCGAGGTCTATTTTTGACCGCCGGCTCGACCTCGGACTGGCTGCGCCGCGTTCCGAAAGTCGAGCTCCACCTCCATCTGGAGGGGGCGATCCCGCACGCCGCACTGTGGGAGCTGGTGCAGAAGTACGGCGGCGATCCCGCCCTCCCCGACCGGCAGGCATTGATCCGCAAGTTCGTCTACCGGAACTTTCCCCACTTCATCGAGACCTGGATCTGGAAGAACCGATTCCTGCGCGAGTACGAGAATTTCACGTCGATCGCCGAGGCCGTGGCGCGCGATCTGGCACAACAGAACGTGCGCTATGTAGCACCGGACTCCCCTGGAGCTGTGCCCGATTTCGAACCTGCGCACGAACGTGGTCCCGTCAATCGACGCGCACCCAGTGCGGCGTTATTTTGAACGCGGCTTGCTGGTCACCATCAACACCGATGACCCCAGGATGTTCGGCAACTCGCTGGCGCAGGAGTTCCAGGCGCTGGTCGACGTCCACGGCTTTTAACCGTGACGAGATCCGCACCCTGATACTGAATGCCGTGCACGTGTCCTGGCTGCCCGAACAGCGCCGGCGGCAACTCGCCGAAGATCTGCAAGACGACCAGAACTGGCGATAGCCCTCATGCTGTTCAAGTACTCGTTTCACCAGGCGATAGCGAGCGGCGCGATCACCGTCACCT
>JAKZWC010000129.1:0-7473 GCA_047515735.1 Spirochaetales bacterium
CCGGCTGGAGCTCAGGGTGGCCTTGGACACGAACGCATAGCAGCGTTTGCCCGAGATCATCCCGGCACCCTTCAGGTAGCGGGTTACGACATCCGGAAGCTTGCCGGTGAAGGTAGTAATCGACTCCCCACCGACGGCAATGTACTTGTAGATGGTCAACCTGCTGTTTACATCGTGGCCGCCGTCGATCACGTCGACCTGGTGGCCTTGCTCCTGGATACCTTTGGCCAGTGCCTGCGCCAAGCCCAACAAGCGCTTGCGACTCTTGCCTTCGAAAAACACTATCGCGGTACGCATACTCGGGATGGCTCAGTATAAGGTGAGGCCAAAACCCCGGTCAACGGCGGCGACCGGCGCGGCCCGGCGGCGGCCGGGAGGCAGCCGGCCGGCGCTGGGCGGCGCCCTGCTCGCCACCCTCACGCTGGCCGCGACCTGCCCCACCGCGCCCTCGCCCTCGCCCGCGCCCGTGGCCACGCCCGACAGCATCGTGCTGGCCGATGCGGCCGCGCCCCACTACTCGCTGCAGGCGAGTGCCGATCGCAGCCAGTGGGTCGCGGTGTTCGCCGATGCCACCGACCTGACCCTGAAGCTGGCGCGCGGTCCGGTGACGCCGGCGGAGGCGGCCGTCAGCTCCACAACCACCATCGACCGCATCGACGTGCCGCCGGGAATCAACCCCTACTTCGGCCGGCACGCGTTCTTCCAGCACGCGGGGGTGGAGCATCTGTTCTACAGCGATCAGGAACTGGCCGATGCACGGGTCACCAAGTGGGTGTTCCGAGCGGCGGCGAGCGAAGAACCGTGGACCGTCGACCTGCTGCCCGAGGCGATACTGCCGGTTGCCGCGTTGGCCGCGACCGAGGAGTCGTCCGCGCAACAGCAGTTTTCCCTGTACGGAGTAGTGGATGCGCCCGACGCGGACCCGAGCGGCGCCGCGGTCGTGGCCTACGGGGTACGCCCCGACGCGGTGACCGATCCGGCCGCGGCGGCCGTGGCCGGAAGGCGGCTGATCGTGAGCGGCGTCGCACAGACGCAGGTGGACGGCGTTGCGGGTCCGCTGGTGAGCCGTTACGCCTGCGCCGGGCGCAGCGGATTCGCCGCGCAGGACGATGCCGGCTTGCTGCTGGTAGAGGACACGCAAGGGCCACTGCGGGTCACGCTGCGAAGCCACGCCGCGGCAGCCGGGCCAACCGCCCTCGGCTGCGGCTCCCAGGGGATGCTGGTGGTGTACACCCGGGATGATGCGCAGGCCTTGCGCACCAGTTCCGGACCCGCGCTCCAGGCGCACGAGGTCGTGGCGGCCAGCGTGGATAGCAGCGGCGCCGTCGGCGCCGAGATCAAGGTTACCCTGGCCCGCGACGTGAGCGTGCTGGCGGTGTTCCCGGAGCCGCCGCTGGCCGACTCGGATATCCCCGCACTCTCCGTACTGTTCTCCGAGCTGGCTCTGGACGATGCGGGGGAACCGGAGTACCGCCTGTCGCTGGTGACGCCGGAAGACGGCGGGTACGGCAAGCGCGTCCTGGCGCGTGGCGCGCAGCCGGTCCAGGACCTCCGCGCCTTGCGCGTCGCCGGCGAACTGATAGTGGTATTTCGGCGCGCCCGCGAATTGCGCCTGCTGCGCACCCCCGTCGGCATGAGGGACGACGGCGACCCGCAGAGCGGGGGGAGCTGGTAGCGGATATCAGCGGCCGGCGCGGCCATGGTGCCGGCGGGCCACCGCCAGGCGCGTGGCCGAATGTCGCAGGGCGTCATGGGCATGACCCAGCTCGATCCCCGTCGGGCCCCGCTCCAGCGTCTCCAGGGCGCGTCGATGTGCCTCCTCCGCCACTTCCAGGTCGATCTCGGCGGCATGCTCGGCGCGGTCGGCCAGCACCACCACTTGGTCGGGCAGCACCTGCATCACGCCGCCGCCGATCGCCACGTACCGGTCCTGCCGCCCCTCCACCCTAATCACCAGCTCGCCGTGCTCCAGGGCGGTCAGCATCGGCTGGTGGTGCGGCAGAATGCCGACCACGCCATCCGCACTCGGCGCGATCACCATGCTCACTTCTTCGTCGAACAACTGGCGTTCGATGGTCAGGATCTCGAGCCGCAGGCTCACCTCAGACGGCCGCCTCCCGGGCCTGCTGCTGCCCGGCGCGCTCGATCACCTCGTCCAGCGACCCCGCCATGTAGAACATCGGCTGCGGCACCTCGTCCACCTCGCCGTCCAGCAGGCGCCGGAAGCTGGACACCGTCTCGGCAATGGACACGTAACGTCCTTCGCGGCCGGTGAACTGCTGCGCCACGAACATCGGCTGCGACAGGAACTGCTGGATCTTGCGCGCGCGCGACACCACCAGCCGGTCATCCTCCGCCAGCTCGTCGACTCCCAAAATGGCGATGATGTCCTGCAGATCGCGGTAACGCTGCAGCACCTCCTGCACGCCGCGCGCCACGTCGTAGTGCTCCTGCCCCACCACGCGCGGCTCCAGCGCACGGCTGGTGGAGGCCAGCGGGTCTACCGCGGGATAGATGCCCAGCTCGGAGATCGACCGTTCCAGTGCCAGGGTCGCGTCGAGATGGGCGAAGGTGGCGACCGGCGCCGGGTCGGTGTAGTCGTCCGCCGGCACGTACACCGCCTGCATGCTGGTGATCGAGCCGCGGTGGGTGGAGGTGATACGCTCCTGCAACTCGCCCATCTCGGTGCCGAGGGTGGGCTGGTAGCCGACCGCGCTCGGCATGCGGCCGAGCAGCGCCGAGACCTCCGAGCCGCTCATCACGAAGCGGAAGATGTTGTCGATGAACAGCAGCACGTCACGGCCCTGGTCACGGAAGTACTCGGCCATGGTGAGCCCAGTCAGCGCCGCCCGCAGGCGCACGCCGGGCGACTCGTTCATCTGTCCGAACACCATGCACAGCTTGTCGATGACGCCGGCTTCCTGCATCTCGCCGTAGAGCTGGGTCCCCTCGCGGGTGCGCTCCCCTACCCCGGCGAACACCGAATAGCCGCCATGCTCGCGCGCCAGCGACGAGATCAACTCCTGGATGATGATGGTCTTGCCGACGCCGGCCCCGCCGAACACGCCGGTCTTGCCGCCCTTGGTGAACGGCGCGATCAGGTCGATCACCTTGACGCCGGTCTCGAACACTTCGACGCGCGTCACCTGATCGGTGAACGTCGGCGCCGGACGGTGGATCGGATAGTGCTCGGTGGCCGCCACCGGCCCTCGATTGTCCACCGCCTGGCCGATCACGTTGAAGATCCGCCCCAGGGTCGCCTCTCCAACCGGCACGGTGATTGGAGCGCCGGTGTTGATCACCCGCTGGCCGCGGCGCAGGCCGTCGGTGGTATCCATGGCCACGGTGCGCACCACCGCGCCGGAGAGGTGCTGCTGCACCTCGAGCACCATTTTGGCGCCCTCCTCGCCCGGCGCCACAACCTCCAGAGCGTAGCGAATCGCGGGCAGGTGTTCGGCGGAAAACTCCACGTCCACGACCGCTCCGACGACCTGCACGACGCGGCCGTCGGCGGGACTCGAACCGTTTCCGTTTGCCATTGCTTCCTCTCTCCCGTGCGCTCAGCGCGCCGCAGCGGCCAGCGCCTCGGCACCGCCGGCAATGTCCAGCATCTCCTCGGTGATCGACTGCTGGCGCACCTTATTGTAGGTCATGGTCAGGTCCTTCAATAGATCGTTGGCATTCTCCGTGGCGTTGCGCATCGCCACCATGCGCGCGGCGTGCTCGCTGGCCAGCGATTCCACCACCGCCTGATAGATCTGCAGCTCCACGAAGCGGCGCACCACCTGCTCCAGCAGATCCTCCATCGCCGGCTCGTAGCTGTAGCCGCCGGCCAGCGGCGGCGGGGTGTCGCGCAGATAGCGGCCCATTACCGGCGTGCGCTCGCCGCCTGCCGGCTCCGCGTCCAGCTCCAGCGGATGCAGCGGCAGCAGCCGCCGCACCTGCGGTTCCTGGCGCAGCACGTTCAGAAAGTCGGTGTAGGCGATGAACACCGCATCGCTCGCGCCGCTCAGGAAGCCGTCCGTCGCCCGCCGTGCGATCGGCGCCACGTCCATCTCGCCAGGCCGATCGGGCAGCTCACCGAACTCGGCCTCAATGGCATACCCGGCGCGCAGCATGGTGTCCCGCCCCTTGCGACCGACGGTGATCAGCCGCAGCTCGGGGCCGCTGTGGCGCTGCAGAAAGCGGCGCGCGGCGCGGATCACGGACCCGTTGTAGGCGCCCGCCAACCCACGGTCTCCGGTAATCAGGATCAGCACGACGGCGCGCACCGGATCGCGGGCCGTCAGCAGCGGGCCCGGAATGTCGATGACCGCCTGTTGCGCGGCAAGCTGGGTCAGCAGCTCCCAGGCCTTGGCGGCGTAGGGGCGTGACGCGGTGACCTGCTCCTGGGCGCGGCGCATGCGGGAGGCCGCGACCATCTCCATCGCCCGGGTGACCTGTGACAGGTTGCGGATGCTGCGAATGCGCTTGCGCAGCTCACGGACCGACGCCACGCCGGGTGCCTATGCGGGCCTCAGGCCCGCTCCTCCGCCACCTCGTAGCCCGCCTGCCGGGTGTACCCGGCTACCGCCTCGGACAGGCTCCCCTCGAGCTCCTCGGTGAGCTCCAACTGCGAGGCGATGCCGCGAATGATGGCCGGTTGCGTGCCGGCAATGTGCTTGATGAGTCCCTCGGCGTAGCTGCCGATGGCGCTGGCCGGCACCGGCCGTGCGAAGCCGCGGGTCAGGGCGAAGATTCCGATTACCTGATGGGCCAGCTCCTGCGGCTGGTACTGCGGCTGCTTGAGCAGCTCGGTCAGCCGCTGCCCGCGCTCCAGTTGGGCGCGGGTGGTCTGGTCCAGGTCGGAGCCGAACTGCGCGAACGCCGCCAGCGCG
The DNA here is from genome assembly GCA_047515735.1 of Spirochaetales bacterium. GTDB lineage: Bacteria > Spirochaetota > Spirochaetia > SZUA-6 > Bin103 > Bin103. Next base: position 4,878 of record JAKZWC010000129.1, read on the forward strand.
TAGTACTGGGCCAGCTCCAGGCGCAACTGCCCAGCCACCTGCTTCATGGCCTTGGTCTGGGCGTCGCCGCCCACCCGGGACACCGACAGACCCACGTGCACCGCCGGCCGCTGGCCGGCGTAGAACAGGTCCGACTCCAGGTAGATCTGACCGTCGGTAATGGAAATGACGTTGGTGGGGATGTAGGCGCTGACGTCCCCGGCCAGGGTCTCGATGATCGGCAACGCGGTGAGCGATCCGCCGCCGCGTTCCGGGGACAGCCGCGCCGCCCGCTCCAGCAGCCGCGAGTGGAGGTAGAACACGTCGCCCGGATACGCCTCGCGCCCCGGCGGGCGGCGCAGCAACAGGGAGATCTGGCGGTAGGCCCAGGCATGCTTGCTGAGGTCGTCGTAGACCACCAGCACGTCCTTGCCCTGCTCCATGAAGTACTCGCCGATGGCGCAGCCGGCATACGGGGCGACGTACTGCTGCGGCGCCGAATCGGCGGCTCCCGCCACCACCACGATGGTGTGTTCCATAGCGTCATGCTCGCGCAGCGTGGCCACCACCTGGGCGACCTGTCCCTGGCGCTGGCCGATCGCCACGTAGACGCAGATCAGGTCCTTGCCCTTCTGGTTGATGATGGTGTCGACGGCGAGCGCGGTCTTGCCGGTCTGGCGGTCGCCGATAACAAGCTGCCGCTGACCCCGGCCGATCGGGGTCATCGAGTCGATCGCCTTGATGCCGGTCTGCACCGGGGTGTCGACGTTGACGCGCTCCACCACGCCGGGCGCCACCCGCTCTATCGGCATGGTGACGGTGGTGCGAATGGGGCCCTGACCGTCCACCGGGACGCCGTTGGCATCCACCACCCGGCCGATCAGGGCGTCGCTGACCGGAATCGACGCGATGCGGCCGGTGCCTCTGACCAGCGCGCCCGCTTCGATATGGGCGTACTCGCCCACGATTACGGCTCCCACCTCATCGGGCTCGAGGTTGAGGGCGATGCCCGGTACGCCGCCGGGGAACTCCAGCAGCTCAGTGGCCATCACGCGGGACAGACCGCCGATGCGGGCGATGCCGTCGCCCACGGACAGTACCGTGCCGACCTCGCTGGCCTCCAGCGGCGCCTCGAAGCCCTCGATGCGCCGGCGAATCTCGCTGGTGATCCGGTCGAGCTTGAAATCCATGGTCAGTTTCCTTGCACCAGGGCGCTGTCGATAGCCTGCAGCCTGGCGCGCACGCTGCCGTCCATCACCTGGTCGCCGATGCGCACCACGGCGCCGCCCACGATGCTCGCATCCACGGAGAAGGACACGCCGAGGTCGGCACCGTGGGCCTGCTGCAGGGTGGCGACGAAGCGCTGCCGCTCCTCGGCATCCAGGACGTAAGCCGTGGTGACGATCGCCATGCGCGCCTGCGGTCCGCCGCTGGCCATCGTCCCCATCCAGTCGACGATCGCCGGCAACTGCCCCAGGTCGCCGCGCTCCATCAGCGTGAACAGGAAGTTGCGGCAGCCGTCACTCAGGTCAGCGGGCAGCAGTTCCTGCAGGCGCCGCTGGCGGGTGCTGAACGCCGCGCCGCGGTCGCTGAGCTGCGCCAGCAATTCAGGTTCCCGCTGCAACTGTCCCTGGAGACCGCGCAGCGCGCCCAACCAGGGCTCGGCGGCGGTCGCGAACGCCGCCAGCGCGTAATTCCGGGCGTCGGTCACTTGCTCCCCTCGGTGCCCAACTGACGCACGAACTGTTCCACCAGGCGCTGCTGCGCGGCCTGATCGAGGGCCGCGCCCACCACTTTCCGGGAGATTGCCAGAGCCAGTTCCGCGGTCTGCTGCTCCAGCTCCGCCGCCACCTGCCGGCGCTCCTGCTCGATCTCCTCGCGGGCGCGCGCCGTGATCTCCGCGGCCTCCTGCTCGGCGGCCTGCAGCACCTCGTGGCGCACGTGCTCCGCCTGCTGCGCCAGCTTGGCGGCCTCCGCCTGGGCCGCGCCGCGCGCCTCCTCCAACTCCCGCTCGAACCGGACGCGCTGCTGCGCAGCCTCCGCGGAGGCGCGTTCGGCGGCGTCGAGCCCCTCGGCGATACGCTGCTTGCGCCCCTCCAGCATCTGCTTGACCGGCTGGTACAGCAGCAGGCGCAACAGCAGCACCAGGATCACGAAGTTGATCGCGTAGGCGATCAACCCGAAGAGAGAGATGCCGAGAGATGCCACGGTAGCCTCAGGGCCTAAACAACGAACAACAGAATGAGCGAGACCACCAACGCGAGGATCGCCAGCGCCTCGGCAAAGGCGATGGCCACGAACATGTTGGTCGCAATCGGCCCGCGGGCGGCCGGGTTGCGGCCGAGTGCCTGCAGCGCTCCGCTGGCGATCAGACCGATGCCGATGCCTGGTCCGAGCGTTGCCAGACCAATGGCGAGGCCGGCGGCCAGTAACTTCACTGCCTCAGGTTCCATGCGTTTTGTACTCCTTAGTCCGAATCGAAATTGTCGAATCTCTAGACTGCGTTGATTGCCGCCGTCATGCGTCAGTGGTCCCCATGGTGCTCGGTCGCCAGATGAAAGAACGCCAGGGAGAGGATGAAGAACACGAATGCCTGGACCAGCCCCACGAATAGCTC
>JAKZWC010000130.1:0-7655 GCA_047515735.1 Spirochaetales bacterium
GCAGATGCGGCTGGCGCGGCGCGCGCTGAACACGCGGGTGGACGAGGACGGCATGGTGGTGCTGCGGGCGCGGCTGACGCCCGAGGTGGGCGCGGTGGTGCTGCGCGCTCTGGAGGCGGCGCTGGAGCAGGTGCCGGTACCGGCTGAGGATGACGCGGCGCGGGACGAGGTGAGCATCGGACAGCGGCGCGCGGATGCGTTGGGGCTGGTGGCCGAGAGCGCGCTGGCCGGCGGGCTCGATCCCGGCAGCCCCGGCGACCGCTTCCAGGTGACGGTGCACGTGGACGCGGAGACCCTTTCCTCCGGCGAGGCCGCCAGCGCCGCGGCAGACATCTCCGCGGAAACGCTCGCGATCTACCCGGCGGCCTCGGAAGCTGCGGCACCGGCAGCGGACGGCACTGCGGGCCAGGCGCCCATGGAGCCGGCGGTCGGTCTTGACCTCGCGGCGGGACAGGCGGTAATTGAGGAAGCAGGGGGCCTTCACGTCGGCAGGGAGGCGGCGCGCCGTGTTGCCTGCGATGCCGGCCGTGTGGTGCTGCGCCACGCCGCCGACGGCAAGGTGCTCGACGTGGGACGCCGGACCCGCACGGTTCCGACCGTGCTGCGTCGTGCCCTTGAGAGCCGGGACCGCAACCAGTGCCAGTTCCCCGGCTGCAGCTCCCGCCACTGCGACGCCAATCACGTGGTGCATTGGGCGGATGGCGGGGCGCCGCTGGCGCCGACCGTGGCGCGGATGGCGGCGGCCGGCATCACCATCGGTCCGCACACCGCTACCCCCGAGTGGTATGGCGAATCGCTGAACGTGGCGGCGGCGCTCGACGTGCTGTGGGAACCACGGGATCGCCCTGGCGAGCGTTGAGCACTCAGTCGCCGCCGTACTCGTTGGTCGGGTTGCGGTAGATGGAGTGGTAGTGGCCGGCGTTGGTTCCGATTCCACCCTGCACCGAGAACTCGACGATCAGCGTCGGGCCCTGTATCCGGTAGTAGATGGAGCCGGATGCGTCGAACGGTCCGTTCGAGGCGAAGCGCAGTCGACCGAGCTCCGCTTCGATCTCCGCCAGCCGGCGCGTCGCGGCTGCCGGTGGCATGACCCTCACCCAGAGGCCGATCAGCGCGTCGCGAGTTCCGAGGCGGCGGGCGGCGGGCGGCGTCGGCTTTACTCCGCGTGGCGGTTTCAGTAGGTTGTGCACATACCAAGCAATAGCCCGGATTCTCTGCCGCCTGTGCGTTGATCGGCCGCGCGTATTGATTGACTGCGGGTCGTTGAGCACTGTGGCAACGGCGGCGTAACCGGGAACTCGCGGAGGTGCAGAACGTGATCACGGTGGAGGGTGTCTCCAAGCGCTACGGCAAGCATCTCGCGGTCGACAACATCAACTTCCGGGTCGACGAGGGCGAGATCGTCGGCTTTCTCGGCCCCAACGGCGCCGGCAAGTCGACCACCATGAACATCATCACCGGGTATCTGTCAGCGACCGCGGGCAAGGTCACGGTGGACGGCTACGACGTGCTGGAAGATCCGGACCAGGTGAAGCGGCGCGTCGGCTACCTGCCGGAACTGCCGCCGCTCTACGTCGACATGACGGTGCGCGAGTACCTGCGTTTCGTGGCGCGACTGAAGAAGTCGGACCGCAGTACCTGGGCCAGCCACCAGGAACGGATCCTGGAGCTGGCCGGAATAGCCCACGTGCGCGACCGCCTGATCAAGAACCTGTCCAAGGGCTACCGGCAGCGCGTCGGTCTGGCGCAGGCGCTGGTCGGCAACCCCAAGGTGCTGATTCTGGATGAGCCCACCATCGGCCTCGACCCGCACCAGATCATCGAGATCCGCAACCTGATCCGCGAGCTGGGCCACGAGCACACCATCATCCTGAGCTCGCACATCCTGCCGGAGGTGAGCGCGGTGTGCGACCGCGTGATCATCATCAACCGCGGCCGGCTGGTGGCCTCGGATACCACCGAGAACCTCGGCAAGCGCCTGCACGACAGCAGCCAGTTCCGGCTGCGGGTGGCCGGCAGCGAAGCGGATGCACTCGCCGCCCTGAGCGGCGTGGAGGGTGTCAACGAGGTGAGAGCCCAGGGCACCGTGGAGCACGGCGCCGTGGACCTGCGCGTGGAGACCACCGCCGGCGCCGACCCGCGCCGCGCCATCTTTCACGCGCTGAGCAAGGCCGATCTGCCGATCTACCTGATGACGGCCATGGACTACACCCTGGAGGAGATCTTCCTGCAACTCACGACCGAGGACGCGGCGGCGGAAGCCGATGCGGGAGCGTCCGCCGCTGACGGCGCTGCGCCGGCCGGGACCGGCGAGCCCCCCGCGGACGCCCCGGCCGCCGCCGAGGAGGCCGGCTGATGCTCGCCGTACTGCTGCGCGAGCTGCGCTCCTACTACTTTTCGCCGATCGGCTACATCTTCATGGGCTTCTTCCTGCTGCTGGCGGGGTTCTTCTTCGCTACCGACAACGTGCTGCGCTCCAACCCGCAGTTCCAGGGCGTGCTGAGCTCCATCATCTTCGTGTTCCTGGTGATCGTGCCGATCCTGACCATGCGCCTGTTCGCCGACGAGAAGCGCCAGCACACCGACCAGCTCCTCATGACGGTCCCGGTGAGCGTGACCGGCATCGTGCTGGGCAAGTACTTCGCCGCCGTGGGCGTGTTCCTGTTCACGCTGCTGGTCACCGTCCTCTACCCCGTGACCATGAGCTTCTTCGGGCGCCTGCCCGGCTGGGAAATTCTGGGCGGCTACATCGGCTTCTTCCTGCTCGGCTGCACCTTCATCGCGGTGGGGATGCTGATGTCCTCGCTCACCGACAACCAGGTGATCGCCGCGGTCTCCACCTTCGCCGCGCTGCTGCTGATGTGGATCATCGACTTCGTCCAGAACGGGGTCCCCGCGGGCACCGTGCCGGGCATCGTGTTCGCCTCGGCGCTGGGAGCGCTGCTGGCGCTGTGGGTCTATCTGGCCACCCGCAACCTGGTGATCACCGCCCTGATGGTGGTGATCCTGGCGGCCGTCATCGTGCTGGTCGCCTTCTCCGTGGAAGGGTTCTTCGAGACCTTCATCATCGATTTCCTGGCGTGGTTCTCTCTCACCAGCCGGTTCCAGCGCTTCATGAGCGGTGTCCTGGCGCTGAGCCCGATCGTCTACTACGTCTCGTTCTCGACCGTGCTGGTGTTTCTCACCGTGCGCGTGATCGAGCGCACCAGGTGGGCCTGATATGAGCGAGAGTTTCCTCAACGTACAAATCCGGCGCCTGCGCGAGAGCAAGCAGGTGCGTTACGGCGGCTACGCCCTGCTGACCTCGCTCGGGGTGGTGGCAGCCCTGGTACTGGTCAATCTGCTCGTGGACCGGTTCGGGGTGGAGGTGGACCTCACCGAGAACCGCCTGTTCACCCTGTCGGAACAGACCTTCCAGGTGTTGGACGACCTCACCAGCGACGTCACCGTCTACCAGATCGCCACCGCCGGACGCGAGAACCAGTTGGTCGACTCGGTGCTGGAGCGCTATGCGCGGCGCAGCCAGCACGTCAAGCTGGCCACCCTGGACCCGGAGCGCAACCCCGGTCTGGCCAGCAAGTACGAGGAGGAGGGCCAGGTGCGGCCCGGCGGCCTGATCGTCGACGGCGGCGACCGCTTCCGCCTGATCAGCCAGTTCGACATCTTCAACGTCAACATGCAGACCCGGCAGGCGACCTCCCTCTCTCTAGAGCAGGAGTTGACTGCCGCGCTGCTGTACGTGACTACCGGCGACCTGCCCACGGTATACGTGCTGGAGGGGCACGGCGAGATGGCTCTGTTTCAGCTCGGCCTTTCCGGTCTCAGCGTGCGTGAGCTGCTGGAGAACGAGAACTACGAGGTGGAGACCCTGAATCTGGTCTCGCGCGATGAGATTCCGGAAGCCGTCGACGTGCTGCTGATCGTCGAGCCGGAGCAGGATCTGACCGCCGACGAGGTCCAACGGCTGGATAGCTGGCTGCGCGCCGGCGGCCGCGCCGTGTTCGCCCTGCAGGGAGCGCGCCGCACGCCGCTACCCAACCTGACCGAGCTGCTCGCCGGATTCGGCGTCGAGCTGACCCAGGGTATCATCGTGGAGGGCGCCGGCCGCCACACTCCCGACAGCCCCGCGTTCCTGGTCCCGGAGATGACCAACCACGAGATCGTGTCGCCGATGCGCTCGGCGCGCCTGTTCACCGTGTTGCCGGCGGCCAGCCCCATCGCGGAGCTGGAGACCAAGCGCCGCACGCTCAAGGTGGAGTCGTTCCTGAATACCTCGGAGGGATCGTTCCTGCGCACCGACTTCAACATCAACTCGGTGGAGCAGCAGGAAGGAGAGCCCAACGGGCCATTCTCCGTGGGCATGGCCATCACCGACAACGATCTCGACGGCTACGTCAAGTCGCGGCTGGTGGTGTTCTCATCGGTGCTGTTCCTGACCCAGCCCTACCAGGCCAACTACGACATGCTGCTCAACGGCCTGAGCTGGGCGCGCAGCCGCGAGGAATCGATCTCCATCCGCGCCAAGTCGCTGCGCACCTTCCCGCTGCGCATTACCCGTCTGGCGGCCCTGATCATCTCCGGCGTCGCCGTGCTGATCATACCGCTGGGCGTGCTGGGCGGCGGCCTGGCGGTGTGGCTGCGGCGGCGTCACCTGTAGCGGAGGCGGCCGATGGCAACTGACCTTGAGGGACAGGTGCGGGCACGGCGGGGCGGGATGCGGCGCCTGATCATGCTGGCAGCGATCGTGTTCGGGGTCGCGGCCCTGGTGGTGGTGCTGATCGTGGTGCAGCGGCGCCCGCCGCCGATTCCCGAGGCGGACCCGACGCCGCCAAAACCGCAGATTTCGCGCGTCGATATCGAACGAATCGTGGCGGTGTCCCTGACCGGTCCGGGCCGCGAGCAGCCGTTCAGCATGCGGCGCACGGAGTCCGGCTGGGATGTCGCCGGGGCGAGCAGCGCTATTCCGATCAAGGAGTCGCGCATCAAGGACGTATTGTACAGCTTCAGTAGCCTGTACGCGGAGCGGGTCATCGAGGAGGACGCCGCCGATCTCGCGCAGTACGGCCTGGATCCGCCTGCCGTGGTGGCAGTGGCCACGCTGGATGACGATTCCACGATCGAGGTGTACCTCGGCAATCGCACGCCGGCGGGCAATACCTGGTACCTGGGAGTTCCGGGGAAGCGCATCGTCTACTCGGTATGGATCAACCACGGCAACCACTATAACTACACGGTAGACGACCTGCGCGGCGACGGGCTGCCCACCATCAACTCCGAGGCGCTCAACTACCTGCGGTTGCGTGGGCCGGACGTACCCACGATCGAGATCGTGGAGACCAATCCCGTGGACGTGCGCTTTTCCAACCTGCTTACCCGGCTGGCCGTGGTGCAGCCCTACGCCATTCCGCGTGCCATCGACACGGAGAAGTTCACCGAGCTGCAGTCCCTGGTGGTGCAACCGCGTATCGATCGCATCGTGAGCGACGATCCCGCGGCTGCCGCCGAGTACGGCCTGGCGCCGCCGCGCATGGAGCTGCTGGCGCGCGACGCCGAGGGGGCGGTGTTCGAGCTGCTGATCGGCGACCGGACCGATGACGAGGTGTACTTTCAGGTGCCGGGACGTGCCACGGTGTATGCCACGAAGCGCTCGCGCGCCGGGATTCTCGACCTGCGGCCGTTCGAGCTGGTGGACAAGTTCGTGCTGATCCTCAACATCGAGCTGGTGGATGCCATCGAGATCGAGCACCCTGGCGGCAGCAACCGCCTCACCATCGAGCGCACCGGTTCCGGGGACGACTTGGTGGAGACGTTCGCAATCGACGGCGCCGCCATCGAGGACAAGCCGTTCCGGGAGCTGTACCAGCTCATCATCGGCTTGCTGGCGGACGCGGAGCTGCCGGCCGCCGACCAGGCCGGGATGCTGGAGGCGGCCCCGGAGGTGCGCATCACCTACCTGATGAACTCGCCGCCCGACTCGCGGATGTCCGCTGCCCTGGTGCCCTACGACCGCCAGTTCTTCGCCGCGATACGCGACGCTACGGCGGAGTTCATGGTGTCGCGCGCCCAGGTGGCGCGCCTGCTGGACGGTCTCGCCAGCCACACCGGCGGCTGACGGCGCCTCGCGGCACCCCACGCCGGCGCCGTCCGGTGCCCGCTACAGCTCCCGCTACCGGTTGATCACTCCGGCGCGGCACCGGGTGGTGCCCGGTCCGGCGGCCCGTCCGGGCGCGCGGCCGCCCGCGGCACGGAGATGCCCAGCTCGGCTTCGCTGCGGCGGAGATAGAACGGGGTCACGTCGGCAGCCGCGGTGGGTACGCCTCGGGCGGTCAGCTCCAGCAGGCTGGGCGCGGCCGCGGCGGGCAGTTCCGGGTCTACCAGCCAGTCGCTTCGCCGCCCGTCACGGAGCCTGGCGGCGAACAGGGCGGCGGCCGGTCCCGTCAGCAGTACCGGCTCGTCGGGCGCGGCGGTGGCCTGCACCGTGGCGGCCAGCTCGGCGGGGTCCTGGTCGAGGTAGGGAGTGACGCGGCAGCCCTGCCGGTAGCAGGCGGCGTAGAAGCGGCGCTTGCGGGCGTCGATCAGGGGTACCACCACCCCGGCCGCGTGGCGCCGGGTGTAGGCCAGGGCGTCCAGACCGCAGATCCCCACCAGCTTCGCGTTGCCGGCCGCCGCCATACCCTTGGCGGTGGCGAGCCCGATGCGTACCCCCGTGAACGACCCCGGGCCGATGCCGACGCCGATCAGCTCCACCTCACCGGCCGCCACTCCCAGCTCCGCGGTGACGCTGGCGATCCGCGGTGCGAGCTGTGCCGCGTGGCGCAGCCCGCAATGGGCATAGTGGGCGGCCCAGGAGTCGCCGTGGGCCGCCGCCACCACCAGCGTCTCGGTAGCGGTGTCGATGACCACCAGGGTCAAACCTGCCCCCATGGCGGCTCGCTGATCTCCACCCGGCGGCTCATGTCATCCGCGATCTCGATGCGCACCTCGATGGTCTCCTCGGGAAGCGTGTCGCCGGCGCGCTCGGCCCACTCCACGAGCGCCACTCCCGAGCCGTGAATGAAGTCGTCGAGCGCCAGCGACGCCAGCTCGGCGGCGGAGTCCACGCGGTACAGGTCGATATGGTAGAAGGTGAGCGGGCCGCAACCGGCGACCGTACCCTCGTATTCCAGCACCAGTTGGTAGGTGGGGCTGGTGACCGCCTCGGCAATCCCCAATCCCCGCGCCACGCCCTTGGAGAACGTCGTCTTGCCGGCGCCGAGGGTTCCCTGCAGCGCGATTACGGCACCGTTCCCGGCGGCCAGCCGGCGTTGCAGGCGGCCCGCGAGCCGCGTCCCCGCCGCGACGGTCTCGGCATCGGTGCGGCACACCAGTCGCGTCACCCGCGTCATACGTGCGCCGCGGGCAGCGCCGCATGAAACTGCTCGACGAAGCCGTACAGTTCGCTCAGATGGCGCTGCGAGAGCTTGGTGAGCTGGACCTGCATCATTCCGCCTGCGGCGGGGCGGCGCGGGCTGCGCACCACCTTGCCGTACAGCGGGATGCGCGCGGTGGAACCGGGCCCGATCTCCAGCTTCACCAGACTGCCGGCTCGCAGCGGCGTAGTGCTGCGGATCCCGGCCCGTCCCGCCACCACCGACACCAGGGTGCCGCGCCACTGC
>JAKZWC010000131.1:0-16951 GCA_047515735.1 Spirochaetales bacterium
GGCCTTCTCCGTGTCGATGGTGAAACGCCCCTCGTTGTAGAGGTGGTCGACGCGCCCCTCCCACTCGGTGTACGGCTCCTCCTGCAGCGGATGCCACAGGTGGAAGTTGCCCTTCGACTGCCACACGTTGCTGCCCCCCTCGGGCCAGTAGTTGGAGCCCAGCGAGGCCGTCGCCACGTGCCAGTCGAAGGTACTGGTCAGCATCTGGACCAGCTTCTGGAAGTCGATCGGGCGCACGTTGCCGGTGATGCCGATCTGCTTCAGCTCGTCGGAGAAGATGTTCATGATGTCGACCCCGACGTTGTTCTCGGCGCCGACGTGGATGTTGAACTCGATGTGGTTGCCGTCGGCATCCTCCATCAGCCCCTCCGCGTTGGGCCGGCTGCCGATCTCCGCCAGCAGCTCGCGCGCCTGGTCCGGGTCGTAGCTGAAACGCTGCCGGATCGACTCGTCGAAGTAGGGATTGGCGCGGGCGAAGAAGTGCAGCGCCGGCTCGGCCAGCCCGCGGTACACCTGGCTGGCGATGCGGTCGCGGTTGAGCACCGCGCTCATCGCCTGGCGGAACTTGGTCTGGCTGAACCAGCTGTAGACCAGCGGATCCATGGTGTCGGGGTTCTGGTTGAACGCCGCGAAGGCGGAGCCCAGGGAGGCGCCGCCGTTGTAGACGGTGAAGTCGGCATCCTCGACGCTCAAGAGGTCGTCCAGATCCTCGGGCCGCAGCGTGTAGGCGTCCTTGTTGCCCTCTTTGAACAGCAGGAACTCGGTGTTCTTGTCGGGCACGATCTGATAGATCACGCGCTCCAGGTAGGGCAGCGAGACGCCGGCTTCGTCCTTCTTCCAGTAATTGGGGTTGCGCACCACCACCACCCGCACGCCGGGCTCGTACTCGGCGATGTAGTAGGCCCCGATGGAGGGGATCGTCGTGGGGTCGGTGTCGATGCTGAACAGGTTGAGCACGCCTTCGGCGCCGCCCTCCTGCTTGGCGGGCTCGTACCGGTAGCGCGGACCGAATTCCATGTTGGTGGACAGGATCGGGTTGGCGACGATGCGCGGATAGTGGAACGCCACCGTGAGATCGTCGATCCTGGTCACCTCGATGCGCGCCTCCGAGCCGTCCGGCATCTCGATGAACTGGCCGGCGTAGCCGGGCTGCTGCAGCTCCTGGTCGCCCTCGATCTCGTCGTACCAGAACACGATGTCGGCGGCGGTTACCTGCACCCGGGTTTCGGGATCGGCGAGGGAGGTCCAGTAGAGGTCGTCGCGCAAGGTGTAGATCACCGTGAGCGAGTCCGCCTCCTCGTCGACCTCCACCTCGAAGCTGGCCAGGTTGGGCTTGAACTCGCGGGTGTACGGGTCATAGTCGGCCAGGTAGTCGAACAGCACGCCGACCACCGCGGCGGTATCGCCGTCGCGCGCCAACATGGTGTTGAAGGTCTTGGGGTCGTTGTTGATCGAGCTGAGCCAGGTGCCGCCGACGGTGCCCAGCTCCCATCCCTGGCCGCCGGGGCGCTCCGTGGTCTTGGCCAGGATCTCGGCGCGCGCCTTCTCGCGCTCGCTCATCGCCTCGCCCTCGGTCATCTCCTCGTCCACGGCGCCGCCCGCCCAGAGGGCGCTCAGCGGCAGCAGGGTCAAGGCCGCGGCGACGAACAGGGAGCCTCCGTTGCTACCCGCTGCCCGCAGGCCACGGCGGTGGTGTGGTCGAAATCGCGTACACATGCCCGTAAGTGTACCGCAGGTACGGCCACCTATAGCAAACGCGTTTTCGTTAATTCTGTTTAACAGTGCGGCGCCGGGGAAGTGCGGTCAGGCCGCCGTGGTATCCGGCCGCATGAGCCCGAAGATGTTGCCCTCGGTGACGCGGCAGTAGGCCAGCCAGCCCACGCCCGCCACGGCCAGCTTGGGCAGGGCGATGCTACCGCCGGCGGCGGTGGCCCGAGCCAGATAGCCGTCGAGGTCATCCACCTCCACGGTACCAACGTAGATCCTGCGCGTGAATCTCGAAGGTGCAACGCGTTGCATCGTTCAGGCGACCTGACTACGCTTTATGTTCGATAGATGCTTGTCGAGCGTCTCTTCGACCTGTGGCTTGCCGCCTATGGTGTCGTCGTAGTAGATTACGCGATAGCCGCTGATATCGAACGGAAGCTCCCCTCCACGACGAGCAAGTAACACCGTTGGCTTATCGAGAGCATGAGCATATCCAAGCTCGTAGAACACGTTGCGGTTAGCCGGCGATACCTCCGCAATCACCACGTCCGAATCCAGCAGGCCATTGATGATGTCCTGTAGAATCGTGCCAGGACGAAACACGTCATCGGCACGCTCTACTTGGAACCCGCTTTTCTCGCAAACAGGTCTGATTACCTCTCTATATAGGTTGTCGTATGTTTCTTCGAATTGCATCACGACGAATGCTTTCGGACGGCTCCCATCGACCCTGAACCCTTCAAACTGCACTTCGCCATCTCCCCGAGCGAACAAGCCAGTCTGCGCGCCGCTGGGGTTATACGGTAACGTCTGGTTGATGACAAGGATCCCATTCACGGTCAACGCTATGTTCCTGGCTCGAAGCTCAACCTCGACATCATACCAGGTTTCGTTGTCGAGTTGAGATGCATTCCCCTTTCGCGCTACTTGTTCCCGTCGTCCCTGGCTGGGCACGAATTCCTCAACCGTGTAGGCGGAACTGTCTCCACCTAGTCCAACTGAGAAATAGCGCTCTGTTTCTGCGTCGTATCCGAGCAAGAAGCGTCCAACACATCGTTCCGTATCGCTCAGGAATACCTTCGTAGAGACGCGTCCACTCCGCAAAGTGTCAGGTGACAGTGCGATGCCGTCCGCAGCATCTCTAGCACCGGAGTATTTTGCAGTACGTCCCTTAAACGACCAATTTCCAGCGATTGCTGCCCAGTCCGTTCGGGATTTGGTTGTGCGAGCCACTTGCAAGTGGCCTCCTATTGTAGTCTACCACTAAACAATGGTCTCAGTCCTTGGTGACTCCGAGGCGGGCGTAGCCCAGGTTGTCCAGGATCTGGTAGACGCTGGCGGCGATCAGCTCGCCCTGCAGGTCGCGGAGCTGGTCCAGCAATGGACCGAAGAACACGTTAGCGTCGCCGCGGCCCGCTGCATCCGGGAACTGCGGGGTGCCGTCGGCGGCGAAGCCGACCGGGTAGCCGCGCTCCGGGTCGCAGGCACCGTGCAGCGCCGCGGCCTCCTGCAGCAGCCGCCGGCCGATCTCCTGCGGGATGTAGCTGAAGGCGTTCATCGCCACCACCCCCAGCTTGCCGAGGCGCCGCTGTTCGGCGACCTCCAACCTGCGCACCGAGCTGAAGCCGTGCACCACCAGGCGCGGTCCCAGACCGCGCGCGGCCAGTTCCTCCAGCACCTGCCAGTGCACGCCCACCTGGCGGTTGGTTACCGACTCGGTGCCGATGTTGGGCACCACCAACTCGAAACCGGTGCCTGCCAGGTACTCCTCGATCTGATCCGGGTCGGAGCTGGCACTCGCCTCCAGCCCCTGGCCGCCGGCGGCCACCTCCTCCAGACAGCCTTCCATCACCTTCTTGCGTCCGGACGCCTCGACGAAGCGGCGATACTCGGTGGAGTTGGCCACGTTGGCGGCGACCGGCGAGTGGGTGTCGTCGAACATCACGCTGGAGAACAGGTCGATGAACTCCAGGTCGCGCAGCAGCTCGTTCTGCGAGCGCACCCCGCCGGGCAGCGTGTGATGGCCGTGATCGTAGTGGTGGATGACGTGCACGGCGCCGTAATCGGAGTCGTCGGCGCTGGTGAGGGTGGCCAGAAAGCCGGTCGCCAGGCGCGCGTTGCGGTGCAGCCGGCGCCGGTACGCAGCGGGGTCGCCGCCCGCGGCCGGCAGTACGTGATCGGCGTGCAGGTAGCGCGGCAGCATCTGCAGGATGTAGTGGCCGACCGTGCTGAAAATGCCCAGCGGCAACTCGGCGACGGCGTGGTCGCGGGCGAAGCGAGCGGCGCCCTCGACGATGCCGAGCAGGTGATGCTGGTCGCTGTAGCCGATGCGCGCCATGGTGAGCCGCGCCTCGCCGCAGCGCCGGTAGAGGGCCGCGGTCGGCTCGTAGTCGAGGATCAGCGGCATAGGACTAGGCCGCGGCGTCCAGCAGCTTGCGCAGGTAGGCGGCCTGGCCGGTATGCCACGCGGTGTCCAGCAGGAAGTGGTCGAGGAACCACCAGCCGGAACACTCCCGGTCGGCCCAGTTCACGTATCGTTGGTCCCCCCACTCGGCGTAGTGGTCGACCACGAACTGCCGCAAGGACTGCCAGGCATGGTCCAGGTAAGCCACGTGGTCGGCTCCCGTCGGGCCCGGTCCGGGGGCGTCGCGGTCGAAGTCGAAGCTGAGGAAGCCCCAGCGGTAGGGACGTCCGGCGGCCGGCCGAAAGCCCGCGGCCGGCACCGGAAACCCGGACTGGTTCAGGTTGGCCGGGACGCGCGCGCCGGAGAGCTGCCCGTAGCAGAACCAGAACTCGTCGGCGCAGTGGCGCACCAGCCAGCCGATGCCGTTGCCGATTCCCGGAGGGGTCCACTGCAATTGGGCGGCGTCCAGGTCGGCCGCAAACCCGCTCAGCCGCTTCTTGAACGACTCCGTCTCGCGCACGTATTGCGCGACGCGCTCATCCATGGCGCAACTGTAGCCCGCCGTGCCGGCAGGCGTCACCCCGGCAGGTGACCACGGCGGCGCCCTGTGGCATGCTCGCCGCGGACGGGAACGAACAACCATGCAACGCTATCTGGTCACTGGCGCCGGCGGCAATCTGGCGCGCCAACTCGTGGACGAACTGCAGAACCAGGGCAAGGAGACCCTTCGTATCGATCTGGCAGCACCGCCGGCCGGGCAGCCGGACGCCTGGCTGCAGGCGGACATCACCGACCGCAGTCGTCTGGCGCGGCTGCTGGCGGAGTTCCAGCCGCAGTGCATCCTGCACATGGCATCGCTGCTGTCGATGTCGTCGGCGGCAGACCCGCCACGAGCCTGGCGCGTCAATGCCAGCGCCGCCGTCGAGTTGCTGGAGCTGGCGGCCGAGCACGGCGTGCAGCGCTTCTTCTTTCCCAGCACCTCGGCCACCTACGGCGGCCGGCTCCCCGACCCGCTGCCGGAGGACCACCCGCAGTGGCCCGACAACATCTACGGGGCCACCAAGGTGGCGGTGGAGCGGGTGGGAACCTACTTCGCCCTGAGCCGCGGCCTGGACTTCCGCGCCGTGCGCCTGCCGATCGTGGTGTCGCCCTTCGCCCCGCCCGCCGCGGTGAGCGCCTATGCGTCCCAAGTATTCGTCGCGGCGGCGCGCGGCGAACCGTTCACCTTCCCGGTCGCGCCCGAGGTGGCGGTCTCGCTGATCTACGTGCGCGACGTGACCGGCGGCATCCTGCGCCTGGTCGCCGCTCCCGAGGAACGGCTGTCGCGACGCGTCTACAACCTGCACGGATTTGCCGCCAGCGCCGGCGAACTGGCGCAGGCGGCGGCACAGCGCGTTGCGGGATTCGAGTACCGCTTCGAGCCGCAAGCGCTGCCGACCCAGATCCTCTCCGTGCAGCCCGCCGTCTACCGCGACGCCAGCGCGCGCCGCGACTGGGGCTGGGAACCGCGGTTCGACTTGGCCGCCACCGCCGACGACCTGCTCGCCCGGCTGCGCTAACTGCCCGGCTTTACCTGCACTTCGCGCAGCCCCGTTACTCCCGCCACGGAAGCCGCGTGGAGGACCGCGTTGCGGATCGCCGCGCTGACGCATTCCACCGCGCTCCCCGCTACCAGTTCGAACGGCGCCGCGCGGGTTCCGGCGGCCAGGGCATAGCAGGTGTCTCCGTCGTTGGTGGTGTGCGCCGGCAGTACCGATCGGGCGATGCCGTCGTGGGCACGCTGTGCCAGTCGCCCAGCCTCCGGTTTGCTCATGACGGCGTCGGTGAGCACCGCCACCAGGGTGGTGTTGGTGCCGACGACCGGGGACTCCCGCGGCAACCAGCGCTCCGGGACGTGGCGTACCAGCCAGCCGCCGTCCGCGGCGCGCGCACCTGCCAGCACCCGGCCGCTCTCGTCGAGCACGTCGCCGACCGCGTTCACCACCGCCACTGCCGCGACCAGCGCGCCGGCTGCGACCCGCTCGGCGTAGCCGACACCGCCCTTCATCATGGCGGCAGTTCCGCCCCACTTGCCGACGCTGGCGCCCGCTCCGGCGCCGGCGTTGCCCTGGGCGGACGGCGGGACCGGCAGCGGCCGCCCCCCGCTGCATGCCGCGTACCCCAGCTCCGCGTCCGGGTAAGCGCTGCCCTCCGACAACAGCAGATCGTAAATCACACTGGCGGCAACCAGGGGAATCGGCTTGACCCGGGTAGGATGGCCTACCCCGCGCTCCGCCAGGTAGCGCATCACGCCATCGGCGGCAGCGAGACCGAAAGCACTGCCTCCGGTGAACAGCAGCGCGTCGAGACGGGCGATCGGCTTGTCCGCGGCAAGCAGCGCCGTCTCGCGAGAACCCGGCGCAGGGCCGCGCACGTCCACGCCGGCAACCGTGCCTTCGGGGCAAAGGATGACGGTGCAGCCGGTGAGTTGCTGTGGATGTTCGGCGTGACCTACCCGAAACCGGGCGTCCGGCGCTACCGTATCAGACATGCAACCTCACGCTGCCGGAAGAGGGCTCGAACTTCCACCGGCTGAGCCGGGCGTGGCGCACCGGCCGCACGCGGCGGCGTGGGTGGAGAGATCCCGGAACGGGTGGCGAAGTCGGACGAGGGGCAACGGCAATCTGCTGGAGATGTGCGGGATCCTGTCGTTCAATCTCGACCGCCGGCAACTCACGACGGTGTCGCCGGTTGATGCGATGCCCGGAAGAGGACTCGAACCTCCACAGCCGTAAGGCCACTAGACCCTGAACCTAGCGTGTCTACCAATTTCACCATCCGGGCAGGATGACTGTGGAATGATACGTAGGCACGGAGCAGGGTGTCAATCAACTGGAACTGCGCCGCGGGGCTATTGCTGGCCGACAGTGTCGGTGGCGCCGGTGAAGCCGGGGCCTCCCGCCGCCACGTAGCCGTGGCTGGCACCGGAGCGGTCCGGACTTACCCAGAAGGAGTACAGGGCCGCGTTGCGCAGGTGGAAACGCAGCCGCACCGCCCGTCCCGCGACCTCCGCCAGATTGCCGCCGTTGCCCCAGGACACCGCCTGCTGCGTGGCATCGCCGGTCACCGGCACGCAGCGGTCGCGGGTGAACCGCTCGACCGGTACGCCGGCGTCGTCCAGCACCTCCACCCGCAGCTCCCCGCCCGCGGCGGCGGCGTTGACGAACAGGTGGCTGCCGCTGAAGCGCACCGTACGCGTCGTCAGCATTCCACCCTCGGCGCCCGCGGCGTGGGAGACGAAGCCGTCACGGCGCAGGGTAGCCAGACCGGTGCTGCCTCCGGCGTACATGTGGGCGCCCAGCTTCGGCGACACGCCGGAAAAGGCGCCGAAGTAGAGGTAGAGCCGGTCGCCGACGATCAGGCAGCAGCCGCCGCAGGAGTGGATGTAGTCGCGGTTCCAGTCGCCCGGCTGGCGGCTGCCGGCCACCAGCGGTGTACGGTCGCGGCGGTCGAAGTGGAAGCCGTCGCGGCTGTAGCCCACCAGCAGCTCGGTGATCTTGGGGAATCCACCGGCCTCGCAGATCTCGTTCGGCGGCCCGCGGTGGATCATGAAGAACCCCAGCATGAGACTCTCGTAGCCCACCGCGTCGATGTTGTAGAGCTGGGTCCGGTGGTCGAGCCCCGGCGCCGGCGGATCGAGGTCGTCGGCGCCGGCCCACTGCGCGATATCCTCCGCCGCCCAGGCGGCGCCGGCGAACAGGTCGGGGTGCTCGCGGTAGCCGCGCAGGCGGCCCACCGCCGGGTGGCTGTGACGGACACTGTACACCCAGCGTTTGCGGAACGGGTTGTAGAAGATCGTGGTGTTGTCGCCGCCGCGGCCGGTGGCGGCGCGCTCGGTCCAATGGATGCCGTCCGGAGACGAGTAGACATGGCCTCCCGTCCAGTCGTTGGGGGTCCGGGCGCCGCCCAGCTCGCCGTAGCGGAAAGCGGCGCCGCGCTTGCGGTGGAAGGCGAACATCTTGAAGCGTTCCTCAGGACGGTCCGGCTCCGGATCGAGCCATACGCCGACGCCGTCGCGCTGAAACTGGGGCCGTAGCGGCAGCACCCGGTTGGTGCCCGGCTCCACGTCCAGCTCCGGTCGCTCCCAGTGCACCCCGTCACGGCTGGTGGCCAGCGCCGTCCCGTCGAACCAGCCGGCGTGGTACCACAGCTTGAACAGTCCGTCGGCGGGGTCGTAGAAGGCGCCGTCCTTGAACGGACATGCCGTGGGACACAGCCCGAAGTTCATCTCCAACGGGGTCTCCGGCACCAGCACGGGGCTCGCCTCGTGCAGCTCCGGGGTATGGAACTCGCGCCGCAGCGAGCTCTCCGCTATCAGGAACTCGTCCACCAGGAGCTGGCGCCCCACGTCGATGGGGATCACCGCCGGCGGCTGCTCCAGGTAGGGGACCGGCCCCGGCTCCCGTGACGTCCGCGACAGCCCGCGGGGCGGCCACACGGCGGGCTGCTCGATCCCGTTGTAGCTCACCGCGCCTGCTTCTCCCGTGCCTTCGCCGCTGCCCATATCCGCTTCGCTTCCTCCTCCGTAACCTCGGTGCCGTCGAACACGAACGGTTTGCGCCGCTGCATCTTGGCCACCACCTGATCCATCACCTCATGTACTTTGAAGTAGCCGCTGCGCTCCGCCAACAACGCGCAGACCACGATATCGAACAACAGATCGCCGAGTTCTTCCTTGAGGTTCTCGTGATCCCGGTTGGTAACGGCGAGCAGGACCTCGTCCGCTTCCCCGCGGATTTCCGCGGCGTACTCTTCCACGGTACGCGCCGTGGTCCACGGGCAGCGGGCCAGCACCTTGCGCGCCGCCGCCGCCAATACTGCAAAGCTCTCTGTCACAATAGACTCGGCTCGTGCTCGCGTACGGAGGCGGAGCGCGGGTTCCCACCCGAGGCGGGCGCGGCGACATCCGACTACCGTGCTCCTACCCTACCATGGACGGCACCGATCGCGCCGCAGAGGCTGACACCCGGCCGAGGAGGTTACATGACTGACCGTGAACGTTACGAAGCAGGACGGAGAGTTCTCTCGACGATGCTCGGAGATACCGCCGCAGAGGCATCCGCCGAGCGGATGCGCACCCTTCATCCCGAATTCGAGAGACTCGTGATGACGCAGGTGATGCACGATCTCTACGGGAGAGAAGGACTGGACCTCAGGACCCGCCTGCTGTGCACCATCGCGGCCTTGACGGTGCTCGGCAGGCGCGAGCAGCTTGCCGCACATGTCCACCGAGCCCTCGGTTGCGGCGCCACGACGACCGAGATCGAAGAGGTCATCTTGCAGATGAGTGCTTTCGGAGGATTTCCCGCCACCTGGGACGCCCTGACCGTGCTCCGCGACAACCTGGCCACCGCAGTCGGCGACGAGTAGACCTGCAAGGCGCCGCAGCCTGCGGGCGCCGGGCATCTTGCCGGCGCTGGCAATGCATGTTCTACTTGAGCGTAATGTCAGCGAAACGCTCAACCGGTCACCCGTCGGTCGCGCAAGAGCCGGTAACAGCCACGGAGTTGATGCAGCTCCCGGATGACGGCAACCGCTACGAGCTGGTTCGAGGGGAACTGGTAACCATGGCACCTGCGGGATTTCTGCACGGGGTGATTGGCGACCGTATCGGCCGGCGGATCGGCGATTACGTCGAGCACCACGCACTCGGCATCTCCGCGGCCGCCGAGACCGGGTTTCAGATCGAGCGAGATGCGGACACCGTGCGAGCACCCGACTACGCGTTCATTTCGCATGAGCGGTTGGCCGGTAGTCCGCCGGCGGCGGGGTATGCCGATGTCATTCCGGACTTGGTGGTGGAAGTGCTGTCCCCACGCGATCGGCAACCGGAAGTCGACGCCAAGACCACGATGTGGCTGGATGCGGGAGTCCGGCTGGTATGGGTCGTGGATCCGGCCAGCCGCACCGTCGTCGTCCACCACGAACGCGGAACCGTCACGACCTACGCCGCCGCCGATACCCTGATCGGAGAGCCGGTGCTGCCGGGCTTCACCTGCCCGGTCACGGACATTCTGGCCGATTGATCCCGCTGACCACCCTGCGCGTCAACGGCGCGACGCACCGCGTGCCCGCGGCGCCGGATACGCCCCTGCTGCTGGTGTTGCGCAACGACCTGCGGCTGGCCAGCCCGAAGTACGGCTGCGGGGCGGAGCAGTGCGGGGCGTGCATGGTGCTGATCGACGGCACCCCGGCGCCCACCTGCCGGCTGCCGGCAGGCGCGGTGGCCGACCGCGAGATCGTCACCGTGGAGGGGTTGGCGCCCGGGGATGCCCTGCATCCCGTTCAGCGGGCGTTCATCGACGGCAACGCGGTGCAGCGCGGGTACTGCGCCAGCGGCGTGATGATCGCCGCCGCCGCCCTGCTGGCACGCAGCCCGGCGCCTGCCCGGGCCCAGATCCAGGCCGCCCTCGACCGCAACATCTGCCGCTGCGGAGCGCATAATCGCATGATCGACGCCGTGCTGCGCGCCGCGGCGGCGCCGGCGACGGACCGACCTGCGCCATGACCTCCGCGATCGCCGGCCGCCTGCGCTTCGAGAACGACGGCACGCTCACGGTGCTCAGCGGCAAGGTGGAGCTGGGCCAGGGGCTGCGCGACGCCCTGACCCTGATCTGCAGCGCCGAGCTGTCCCTGGATCCGGGCCGTATCCGCGTGCTGTGCGGTGACACCGATCTGACCCCGAACGACGGCGTCACCGCCGGCAGCAACTCGATGGAGCAGACCGGTGCCGCGGTGCGCGATGCCGCGGTCGCCGCCCGCGAGGAGTTGCTGCGGCGGGCCGCGGCGCGGCTCCAGGCTCCGGTCGGCGAGCTTGAAGCGCGTGCCGGCAGCGTGCGCCGGCGCGGCGGCGGTGGTGAAGCCGCCGACTTCTGGGAGCTCCTGGACGTGGCGCTGGACACGCCACCGCCAGCGCCGCCGCGTCCAGGCAGCGACCCGCCGCGGGCGCGCGTCGCCGCGCTGGTGCGCGCCTGCGACACCTTCGTGCATGACCTGCGGCTGCCGGGAATGGTGCATGGCCGCGTGCTGCGTCCGCCGGGCTACCGCCGGCGGCTGACCCGACTGGCGGACGCCGCGGCCCGCGCCATGCGCGGCGTCGTGGCCGTGGTGGTCGACGGCAGCTTCGCCGGAGTGGTGGCGGAACGCGAGGAACAGGCGATCGCCGCCGGCGAGGTGCTGGCCGCCGGTGCCCGCTGGCATGGCGCCGCGGACCACCTGCCGGCCGCCGGCGGCCGGACGGCACTGGCCCAGGCAGCGGCCCACACTACCCGTATCCTCGACCGTGGCACGGCGCCGGCGGGAAGGGTTGCGGCGACTGTCAGCGCCACCTACTCGCGCCCGTTTCTGCTGCACGCGGCGCTGGGACCCTCGGCCGCGGCGGCACGCCTGGATCCGGCCGGCCGGCTCACCGTCTGGTCGCATACCCAGGGGCCGTTTCAACTGCGCGCCGCGTTGGCCGAAGCGCTGCAGCGGGAGCCTGCCGGCATCCGCGTGATCCACGTCGACGGGGCCGGCTGCTACGGCCACAACGGCGCCGACGACGTCGCGCTGGACGCGGCGCTGCTGGCCCTGGCGGTACCGGGGCGGCCAGTGCTGGTCAAGTGGACGCGGGAGGACGAGAACCGGTGGGAGCCGTTCGGCACGGCGATGATCGTCACCTGCGCCGCCGAGCTGAACCTGGCCGGCAGCGTACTGCGCTGGCGCCATGAGGTGCGCAGCCACGCCCACGGCACCCGGCCGGGCAGCATGCCGGGCCACTCCACGCTGCTGGCCGCCTGGCACCGGCGCCACGCGCTGTCGCCGCCGCCGGCACGCAACAGCGGCGACCTGACCGCCGGGCCCCAGCGCAACGCGGAGCCGCCGTACCGGTTTCCGCAAGTGAGCATCGCCACCCGCTTCGTGCCCGAGGCGCCGGTGCGGGTCTCGGCGCTGCGCAGCCTGGGCGCCTACGCCAACGTGTTTGCCGCCGAGTCGTTCATGGATGAGCTCGCTGCCCGCGCCGGCGCCGATCCGGTGGCGTATCGGCTGCGCCATCTGGACGACGACCGCATGCGCCAGGTCCTGACCGAGGCGGTCGCCGCGGCACCCGCCCCGGGCAGCGGGCAGCACCGCGGGCGCGGCGTGGCGCTGGCACGCTACAAGAACCTGCAGAGCTACGTCGCCGTGGTGTGCGATGCGGAGGTGGATCCCGGCAGCGGGTGCATCCGCCTGGAGCACGCCACGATCGCCGCCGACGCCGGGCGCATCGTCGACCGCGACGGTCTCGCCAACCAGCTTGAAGGGGGGTTCCTGCAGGCGGCGAGCTGGACGCTGAAGGAAGCGCTGCGCTGGGACAGCGCCGGCATTACCAGCACCGGCTGGGATTCCTATCCGGTGCTGCGCTTCAGCGAGGTTCCCCCGGTAACGCTACGCCTGCTGGACCGGCCCGAGCTGCCCAGCCTGGGCGCGGGAGAAGCGGTCCACGGCCCCGCCGCGGCGGCGATCGCCAACGCCGTGTTCGCGGCGGCGGGGGTGCGCCTGCGGCACACGCCGTTCACCCCGGCACGGGTAATGGAGGCCCTCACCGCCTGACCGGTCGCGAACAGACCTCGACCAATGCCGCCACGGTGGTCTCCAGGCTGCGCGAAGGGTCCACGGCCTCTTCCGGCTCGGCGGCGAAGGGAGTGGCGCTCAACAGCTCGTACAGTGCCGCGGCGCCGCGATGAAAATCGCCCGGCACCCCCACCGACTCGAAGGTAGCCGCGATCTGGCGCATCTCCTCGATCCAGCGCGGCGCCTTGGCGGGCAGCCCCGGCAGAGCGCGCCGCATCGCCGCATAGGTGGCGCCCTGGCTCTCCTCCAACTCCGCGGCGAGCGCCTCGCCCACCCCCAACCGGCCGGCGGCGGCGAGCTGTGCGAACTGCAGTGCCGAGGTACCCTTGGTGACCGCCGCGTAGCACATCTTGAGCGCCGACGCGCGGCCGATCGCGCCGCCGAGGTCGCGTACCACCAGGCCGCCCCCCTCCAGCGGCGCCAGCAGGTGCGCGGCCGGGCCCGACACGTAGAACCGCGGTCCGCGGCCGGCGGCCGGCGGGCCGCCGACGATGCCGGCGTCGACGTAGGCAGCGCCGGCCGCAGCGATCAGCTGCGCGATGCGTTCCGTGGTGGCGGGGGCAATCGCGTTACAGTCGGCATACAGAGGGGTGGCGCCGGTAGCGGTCATGGCCGCGGCCACGCCCTCCGCGGCCGCCACGGCAGCCGCCGGAGGCAGAATCGACAGCACCAGATCGGCGCCGGCGACCACTGCCTCGACGTCCCCCAGGTCGCGAAACCCGGCCTTGGCGGCCAGCCCCCGGGTGCGCGCAGAACGGTCCGCCAGCGCGGTAACCACGTCGAATCCCCGGCTGCCGAGCAGCCGCCCGACCGCGTGCCCCATGTTGCCGGGGCTGATGATGGCGATAGTCTTCACGTCGAGCCTCCTGGGTAGTCGCACGGGCGCGGTTCAATCGTCGTCGCCGGGCCGGGTACGCTGCCGTTTGACGGCGCCGCGCTGTGCCTTGCCCTGCAGCCGCCGTTCCTGGGCGGCGCGAGTAGGCCGCGTCGCGCGGCGCGGCCGGGGTGCCGCCAGCGCCCGTGCGATTATGGCCGCCAGCCGTGCCCGGGCGTCGCGGCGGTTCGCCTCCTGGGTGCGATACCGCCGCGCGGTGATGACCAGCGTCCCGTCAGCCGTGACCCGCGAGCCGGCCAGCCGCAGCAAGCGCTGCCGCACCTCGGGTGGCAGGGTCGGCGAGCCGGCCGCGTCGAAGCGGAGCTGCACCGCGGTGGCGACCTTGTTCACGTTCTGTCCGCCCGGCCCGCCGGCCTGAATGAAGCGCTCGTCGAGCTCATCCTCCGGAATCGCCAGGTCGGGTGCGACCTGCACCATGGCTGCCATTTGATAGCGATACCGCCCGCCCGTGCAAGAGACCGCCTTCGCTGCCGCGCCGGGTTTATATTCTGCTGGTGAGAGGAACCGAATCTACCGGTCGGCCGCGTGCGCCGGAGCGCCCATGCCGCATCCCGTCGAAGCCAGCGGCCTGGTAAAGCGGTACCGGGAGGTCACCGCCCTCGACGGGCTCGACCTGGCCGTGGCCGAGGGCACGGTGCTGGGCCTGCTCGGTCCGAACGGGGCCGGCAAGACCACCGCCGTGTCGATCCTGGCCACCCTGATCACCCCGGACGCCGGCAGCGCGCGCATTGCGGGGGCCGACGTGGTGGCAGAGCCGCGCACGGTGCGCCGCCGCATCGGTCTGTCGGGGCAGTTCGCGGCGGTGGACGAGCACCTCACCGGATTCGAGAACCTCGACATGATCGGCCGCCTCTATCACCTCGGCCGGCGGCGCGCCCGCGCCCGCGCCGCCGAGCTGTTGGAACTGTTCGACCTGGTAGCCGCCGGCGGGCGCCCGGTGAAGACCTACTCCGGTGGGATGCGGCGCCGCCTCGACCTGGCCGGCGCGCTGGTGGCATCCCCGCCGGTGCTGTTTCTGGACGAGCCCACCACCGGCCTCGACCCGCACGGCCGGCGCCAGCTCTGGGAGGTGATCCGCAGCATGGTCGGCGGCGGCACCACGGTGCTGCTCACGACCCAGTACCTGGAGGAGGCGGATCAGCTCGCCGACCGGATCCTGGTGATCGACCACGGCAAGGCGATCGCCGAGGGCACTCCCGACCAGTTGAAGGGGCTCGTGGGTGCAGAGCGGATCGAGGTCACGGTAACCGATGCGGCGACGCTGGAGCAGGCGCAACGGGTGCTGGCCCGCTTCGCGGTCGGCGAGCAGCAGACCGATCGGCGAGCCCGGTCGTTGATTACGCCGATCAAGGGAGGCGCGACGGTGCTCGCCCGGGCGCTGCACGAGCTGGACCGGGCGCAGGTCTCGGTGCAGGACGTAGGGCTGCGCCGGCCGACCCTGGACGACGTGTTCCTGTCGCTGACCGGACATGGCGCCGAAACGCGGGAGTCCGCGGAGTGAAAGCGCTGCTCTCCGCCCTCGGCGACGCCGCGGTGATCGCCAAGCGCAACGTGATCAAGATCAAGCGCGTGCCCGAGGTGCTGGTGTTCGTGCTGCTGTCGCCGATCATGTTCGTGCTGCTGTTCGCGTTCGTGTTCGGCGGTTCGATCGCCATCCCCGGCGGCTCCTACCGGGAGTTCCTGATCGCGGGGATCTTCGCCCAGACCGTGGTGTTCGGGTCGATCTTCACCGGCGCCGGCCTGGCCGAGGACATCCAGAAAGGGATCATCAACCGCTTCCGCGCGCTGCCCATGTCGCGCAGCGCGTTGCTGGTGGGGCGCACGGTGAGCGACGTGGTGTACAACGCCCTCTCCCTCATGATCATGGCCCTGAGCGGCCTGGTGGTGGGGTGGGGCATCCATACCGGCGTGCTCGAGGCCGCGGCCGGGTTCGCGTTGCTGCTGGCGTTCGCCTACGCCTTCTCCTGGGTGATGGCCTACGTGGGCCTGCTGGTACCCAGCGTCGAGGTGGTCAACAACGCCTCGTTCCTGGTGACAATGCCGCTCACCTTCGTCGCCAACACCTTCGTGCCGGCCGAGAATCTGCCGCCGGTGCTGCGCACCTTCGCCCTGTGGAATCCGGTCTCCGCCGTCACCCAGGCGACCCGCGAGCTGTTCGGCAACATCCCCGCCGGAACGCCGCCGCCGACGGCGTGGCCGCTGCAACACCCCGTGCTCTACACGCTGCTCTGGGCCGTGGTCATCATCGCCGTGTTCGCGCCGCTCTCCGTGCACCGCTACCGCACCACCGGCCGGCGCTCCTGAAGCGCCCCTCAGCGGCGCGCCCGCCGGCGCAGGAACTTCAGCGCCGACCAGTCCCGGTCCACGGCACACACCTTGACGTCGACGAACTCGGTGCGCAGCCCGATCTCGCGTACCCCGTCCTCGGTGAGGTCGCCGGCCAGCGGCGAGCTCCGCTTCGGCCACGAGATCCACAGCATGCCGCCGGGCGCAACGTGACCTGCGAGGGTGGCGAACCGCGCTTCCAGCTCCACCCGTGAATCGGTAAAGAATTGCAGGTAGTCGAAGCTGCCTGCCAGCGTGGTGGTGATGTCGAGCTGCTCCACGTCACTTAGCAGGTCGCGAAAGCCCGCCGGCTCCTGCAGCAGACATACCCGCAGCCCGGGCCGCAGCCCCAGCTTCCGCACCAGCGGCGTACCCGAATATCCCGCCGGGGTCGTCGCCATCGCGCCGCTGCGCTCCTTCAGTTGTCGCTGCGGCTCGCCACCGGCAGGTGGGCTACCGACCCGATGCTCACGAATTCGGTGTAGCGCGGCGCACCTCCGACAATCCGGCCGCGCGGCCAGTGGATCAGCTCGGTGATGCTGGCATTGGCGATCGGGAAGTCGTGCATCACCGGGGTGCCGGGGTCGATACCGATCGCCCAGCGCAGCGCCGCGTCGATGCTGCCGGCATGGGCGACGATCACCACGTCCCCGGCGAGCTGCCGGGCGACGATCTCCTCGAGCGCGGCCGCGACCCGGAGCCCGAACGCGCGCAGCGTCTCGCCATCCGCCGCCAGCCTGCGATCCGGGTGCCACACCAGGAGATCGTCGCGCCGTTCCCGAAGCTGCTCCAAGGTGAGGCCGGGGTCGGTGATGCTGCCGAAGCGGTACTCCAGCAGACGCTCATCGACCGCCACCCTGAGGCCGGTCGCGGCGGCGACCAGATCGGCGGTCTGCCTTGCCCGCGCCGCGGGGCTGGCAAACAGGGCGGTCGGCCGCCGCCCGGCGCAGGCCCGGGCAAGCATGCCACCCTGCTCGCGACCGAGTGCC
>JAKZWC010000132.1:0-5009 GCA_047515735.1 Spirochaetales bacterium
CCTACATTGAGGCGTGCGGCATCGCTCCCTCGGCGGTAGTGGGATCTCTCGGCGCACGCGCCGGCTTGTTCGAGAGTGCCATCGTGAGGGTGCAGCCTACCGGGAAGGTTTCGGTGTTCGTCGGCAGCCACTCGCATGGGCAGGGGCACGAGACCACCTTCGCCCAGGTGGTCGCCGATCACCTGGGAATTCCCATGGAGGACGTCGCCATCATCCACGGCGATACCGAGTCGGTGCCGTTCGGCATGGGTACCTACGGTTCACGCAGTCTGGCGGTCGGCGGCAGCGCCATCGTGCGCAGCCTGGAGAAGGTCAAGGAGAAGGGCGCCAAGATTGCCGCCCACCTGCTGGAGGCTGCCGAGGAGGATTTGGAGTTCGCCGGCGGCAAGTGGACGGTGCGCGGTACCGACCAGTCGGTGGGCTTCGGTGAAGTGGCGTTGACCGCCTACGTGCCGCACAACTATCCGGAGGGGTTGGAGCCGGGGTTGGATTTTACCAGCTTCTACGATCCGGCCAACTTCACCTTCCCGTTCGGCGCCCACATCTGCATCGTCGAAGTGTGTGGGGACACCGGCAAGGTGACATTGAAGCGGTTCGTCGCGGTCGACGACGTAGGCAACGTGGTGAATCCGCAGATCGTCGACGGCCAGGTGCACGGCGGCGTGTGCCACGGCATCGGTCAGGCGCTGCTGGAAGGGGCGATCTATGACGACGACGGCCAGCTCGTCAACGGCTCGTACATGGATTATGCCATGCCGCGGGCGGACGACCTGCCCGCGTTCGAACTGGACCGCACCGTAACCCCGTGCCCGCACAACACACTGGGCGTGAAAGGCGCTGGCGAAGCGGGTACCATCGGCGCCACGCCGGCGGTGGTCAACGCGGCTGTGGATGCCCTCTGGCACCTGGGGGTGCGGGATCTGTCGATGCCGCTCACGCCGCAGAACGTGTGGCAGGCGATCCAGCAGGCCAAGAGCTAGGCTACTGCCAAGGAGAGATTGAGATGAGTAGTGCATTCGAGTATCACCGCGCGGCCTCGGTCGATGACGCCCTGGCGCAACTCGCACGCCATGGGGACGCCAAGCTGCTGGCCGGCGGCCACAGCCTGATTCCCTCCATCAAGCTGCGGCTGGCCTCGCCGGACGCTTTGATCGATATCGGCCACCTCAGCGAGCTCAACTATGTGCGCGATAAGGGCGGAGTGGTTGCCATCGGCGCCGCTACCACCCATCACACCATTGCGAGCAGCGACTTGGTGGTAAGGCAGGCGCCGCTGCTGGCGCAGGCCGCGGCCGTGATCGGCGACGTGCAGGTGCGTAACATGGGCACCATCGGCGGCAGCCTGGCACATGCCGATCCTGCCGCCGACTATCCGGCCGCGGTGCTGGCGGCGGAGGGGCAGATCGTTGCACGGGGGCCCGGTGGAGAACGGGTCATCGACGCCGGCGACTTCTTCGTCGACCTGTTTCTGACCAGTCTGCAGGCGGACGAGATCATTACCGAGATCCGGGTACCCGCGGCGGCGGCCGGGAGCGGCGCCTGCTACCTGAAGTTCCCGCATCCTGCCTCGCGCTTTGCCGTGGTGGGGTGCGCGGCCGCGGTCGCCGCCTCCGGCGGCACCTGTGCCGATGTGCGGGTGGCGTTTACCGGCGTGGCCAACGCGGCATTTCGGGATGCGGCGGTGGAGGCCGCGCTGACCGGCCGGCCGGCCAGCGCCGAAGCCATCGCGGCGGCTGCCGCGTTGGCGGCACAGGGCGCGGAGGTGCTCAGCGATGCTTTTGCCGGCGCCGACTACCGCCGCCACCTGGCGACCGTGTACGCTGCGAAGGCGCTGCGCAAGGCAGCCGGGGTCCAGTAAGACACGGGCCCCAGCCCCCGGCCGCGTTGACCTCAGCGCCGGTGCCCTTTACTATGTACTGTAATGGGGAAGAAAGAACGCAGGTACATCTTCCACCTCTATCGGACTGACGGCCAGTCGCTGATTCTCCACCCGTTCGAGAACTCCGACCGGCTGCGATCGTCCCTCGAGACGCAGGAGATCGAGGGACGATACGGTGCAGAGCCGCCCGTAACGCTGCTCACTTCATTTCGTAACGATCTCTATCGGTCGGTGGAGGTCGCCGTGCGGCGCTTCCTCTCCGACGCCCGTTTCGTGCCGCGGTTTCTCATCTCCGCCGGTGCCTTCTTCGCCAGCTTCATGATCCTCTCCTACGCGGTCCCGGATCCGATTCTGATCGTGGACGAACTGTTGGGAGCGGTCGCCGCCGGTATCGGCGCCTACGTGTTCCTGGGCCGCCGCGACATGGGGTCGGACGCCGCCATGAAGAAGCGCATCGCGCTGCGCAACGCGGTCGATCAGATCAAGTTCGTTCCCAGCGGCTTCCTGGCGCGGGTGGAGCAGGAGTTGCAGCGCACGGAGAGCGGCAACTTCGAGGAAGCGGTGCGTTCCATCCTGGAGCCGGAGCCGAGCGGTGACCCGGAACAGGCCCGGCCTCAACTCCCCGCCGAGGACCGCGCCGAGGCGGCACAGTTCGTCCAGCTCCTCGAGGAGAAGTATCGCTTCAAGCGCTTGCGCCGGGAGGAGAAGGTGCTGCGCAGCTACGCTTCGCGCGCCGCCTCCGACCCCGGCGACTCGTTGCGGCGCTGGTCCGACACCAAGAAGCTGGACCTGCCGCTGTACGCCGTCTACAAGCGCTTCAAGCGCACCGTGGAGCGGGTTTAGAGAAGGTTTCTGGTGGGGCCGGGACGGGGGCGTCAGCAGGCGTTTCCGTAGCAGTAGCTGCTCACCTCGGTGCCGCCGGTATCGTGCAGGAAGGCGGCGTCCCCTTTGTTGCCCCAGATGTTCTGGTCGGTGAGCGTGGCACTCGACTGCGGGGAGCCGACGCAGCCGCCGCCGCTGCAGAGCGCCAGGGTTGCCCCGGAATTCAGTGGGCCGGTCGTTGGAATCGACAGGTTCGTCCCATCGTCATCCTTGATCCGCCATCCGCTGACGTCGACCGTCCGGTGCGAGTTGTTGCGTAGCAGAACGTGTTCGAGCCGGCCGTCGTTGGCAATGGTCTCGATCTCCACGGCGTCGGGTGTGGCGGGGGGTGAATCCGGAGCATCCTCCGGACAGTCGGATGGCCGCGGCCCCACGGCGAGGCGTTCGAAGTGGCTGGAGAAATGGTTGCTGTCTCCGCGGTAGGGCTGGGCGAGCCCGCATTCGAGGAGTCGGGCGTTGAGCAGCGTGCCGTCAGCCAGGTAGACGTAGGCCAGCAGCCGGTCGAACCGGTCCCGGCGCCGGAAGTCGAAGGCCAGGTACACTGGGTCCGCACCGATCCGGTGCTGAACGTAGCGCAGCGCCTGCGCCGCACCCGGCTGTCCCAGCTCGGGCGTATCGATACCCATCAGGCGCACCTTCTCGGTGGCTTGGGGCCCCGGTGGCGGGCACGCGAAATGCACCCAGAACGTGTCGCCGTCCACGTGCCTGGTTACCCTTGCCGGCGTCATCTGCGAAATTTCACCGTCCGCATAATGGCGGAGAGCGGCGACCGTTACGTCGTAGATCGGAGCGCACGGTCGTGAAGACTGCTGACCGGTGGCGCCGATTGCGGTCAACAACAGCACCAGGGTCGCGAGTGAAGTCAGTCTGCACATGGTAAGAAGGCCCGTTCAGCATACCAGATGGCGCAATGCAGCGGCTCGGCGTTACCGTCGCATAGTGGCGGCGGCGTGCTTCAGTGTAGCGGCGGCCGCCTGCGTGCAGGACAGCGCGGCGATCGGGCTGGTGGTGGGCGGCGAAGTGTTTCGCGTCGAGCAGGCGGTCACCCCGGAACAGCGGCGCGAAGGGCTGATGTACCGCGACCGGCTTGGCGAGCGTGAAGGGATGCTGTTCGTGTTCGACGAGGAGCAGATACTCACGTTCTGGATGCGCAACACGTCGCTGCCGCTCTCCATCGCGTTCATCGATGCGCGTGGCATGATCGTCCACATCACCGACATGGTGCCCTTTTCCGAGGTACCGGTCTCGTCACGGGTTCCGGCCCGCTTCGCGCTGGAAGTGAACCAGGGGGCCTTCGAACGGGCCGGGGTGGCGGTGGGAGATCTGGTGGAGCTTCCCGCGGCGTTGCGCTGACGGCGTCCGCAAGACGGGCCCGTCAGTGCAGCGGTGGGTCCGGCTCTTCGGCTTCCGTGGCGGGGAACAGTTCCAAAGAGGGCGCGGCGCCGCTCTGTTCCGGTTCGTTTACCAGGATCTCCACCCGGCGCTCTATCTTGGACAGGTCGCGCTCCAGCGCTCGCGCCAGCGTGATGCCTTCCTCGAACCGGGCCATCGCCTGATCGATCGGCAGGTTGCCCTGGCGCAATTCATCGCCAAGCTGCTCCAGGCGTTGCAGCCGCTCCTCAAAGGTCACCATCTGCCGTCTCCTCCGCCGTTTCGGACTCCGTGGCAGTGACCGCGGCGCAAAATGCGCTCCGATGGAGTTGCACCCGTACCTCCTGTGCGGGCTGAACCTGCTGTGCCGAAGTGATGTAGCTTCCTGTAGCTACATCGCTGACCACCGCATAGCCGCGCCGCAATACGGCGCGGGGTGAAGCTGCCTCCACGCCGTGGGCCGCCAGCTCCAGGCGGTGGCGCAGGGTCCGGGTGCGCTCGGCCGTGGCATGACAGAGCACGGTGCGCGCCTCGTCGAGGCGCTGCTGCACGGGATGCAGGGCCAGCCGCAAGCTGCGCTCCAGGCTGTCGGGGCGAAACCGCTCCAGCAGGGTGCGGTGCCGTTGCACGCGCGTTTCCAGCGCGGAGCCGAGATTGGCGCGCAACGCCGCGACCCGGCGCTGCAGCTCGTTACGCGATGCCGCCACCACCTCCGCGGCGGCGGAAGGGGTAGGGGCGCGATGATCCGCGGCATAGTCGCTGAGGGCACTGTCGACTTCGTGGCCGACCGCGGAGATCACCGGAGTTGTGGCGGCCGCGATGGCGCGCACCACGCGCTCGTCGGAGAACGGCAGCAGGTCCTCCAGCGAGCCGCCGC
>JAKZWC010000133.1:0-3564 GCA_047515735.1 Spirochaetales bacterium
GGACATGTCTCCGTTGTCTACTCCCTCGCGTGCCTTCCGTTGTAGGGAACGGGCCAACGTTTACGGGGAGACAGCACAACGCGCGCAGAGATCGCGGTTAGAGACCGAATCCAGCCCAACGTGTAATTCAACGACGGAAACGTTGGTGAGGTGGTGAAAGTGAGCCGGTCAATCTCGCGTGATATACCACGTCGGGTGTGCGCGTTGCGGTGGCGCGCTGCATCTGATCGGCCACTTGGTGGCCGAATACTTGCGGGGATGTCACAGCGTATGCCGCGGCGCCCGCCAAGCGGTTCGGACCGTTCTGCTTGTCGCTCGACCAGATGGCGGGCACGCGCTAATATGACCTGATCGGGATCGCGGGCGGTGGCCTGCGATGTCCGGCACGAGGAGGAGAAACATGTCACGTTCATGGTTTTTGACGTTGTCGCTGTGCGTGTTGCTGGCCGCGAGCGCCTGGGCGGGAGGCGAGGCCGACAGTGCCGCCGCCGCTACCGGGCCGCAGGTCACGGCACCGGGAACCTTTCCGGTGGTCGAGGAGATGACCACCGTAAGCGCGCTGGTGGGCGGCCATCGCCTGGTGGAGAACCTGGAGACCAATGATTTCACCACCAGATACGAGGAGATGACCAACGTCCACTTCGAGTTCGACATCGCGCCCTACGGGCAGTGGGCGGAGAAGCGCAACCTGGTGCTCGCCTCCGGTGACCTGCCCGACATCTTCATGTATGTCGGCATAAACGCCACCCAGATGGTGGCCTACGGCAGCCAGGGCCTGTTTCATCCGCTGCAGGATCTGATTGCGGAGCACAGTGTCCACCTCAAGAAGCTGATGGAGGAGAAGCCTTACATCGCCCAGGACCTGACTGCGCCCGACGGCAACATCTACGCGCTGCCCCAGGGCGCGGAGTGCTTCCACTGCTCGGCGCCGCGCAAGATGTGGATCTACCAGCCGTGGCTCGACGCGCTCGGCCTGGAGATGCCGGAGACTGCCGAGGACTTTCTCGACGTGTTGACGGCGTTCAGGGAGGGCGATCCCAACGGCAACGGCACCGCCGACGAGATTCCGCTGGCCGGCTACATCGGAGGCGCCCTCAACCACTTTCTGATCAGCGCCTTCGAATACCACGACGGCAGCCTGCTGAAGATCGAAGATGGCACCATTCGCTTCGTCGCCGACAGCGATGCATTCCGTGACGGCGTGCGCTACATGAAGCAGCTCCACGACGCCGGCGTACTGGCGCCGGAGAGCTTCACCATGGACAACAAGCAGCTCAAGCAGCTCGGCGAGAACCCCGACGAGGCGATACTCGGTGCCGCTCCGGCGCTGTGGTACGGTGTGTTCACCACCAACTTCGGGCCCTCGGAGCGCTACCTGAACTGGCGCGTGGTACCGCCGCTGACCGGCCCGAGCGGGCTCAAGGTGGCGGTCACTGCGCCGTTCCGGGTACAGCCGCACACCCTGGTGAGCCACGTCTACGGCTCTCCCGAAGTGATTGTGCGCTGGGCCGACTGGCTCTACTCGATGGAGGGGAACCGCAACGCCAACGCCGGGGTGGAAGGCCGCGACTGGCGCCGCGCCAAGCCGGGCGAGGTGAACTACAACGGCAATCCGGCCATCTTTTTCGTCGAGCCGCACGTCAAGTACGCGATGCAGAACGAGCGCTGGCTGCACGTCGGCCCGCACTTCAACTCCCGCGAGCTGCGCCAGGGCGGCGCCACTACCCCGGAGATCATGGAGAAGGGACAGGAGCGGCGTCTGTACCAGTGGACCAACGAGTTCTACCACCCCTACAAGTACGCCGAGTTCATGCCCAACCTGATCTTCGGTGAGGAGAACGCGCTGGAGCTGGGGCAGATCGAGCCGGCGCTGAAGGACGCGGTCGAATCCGCCATCGCACGCTTCGTGACCGGCAACCTGAGCCTGGATGATGATTGGGACGGCTACCTGCGCGAGTTGGAAGGGTTGGGCAGAGACCGCTACCTCGAGCTCTACCAGCAGGCGCTGGACGCCAAGCGCGCGGCGATCCAGTAGGGCGTCGCGGTAGCGAACGTCGATGGCACGGCAGCCCAACTTCGTCTTCATCTTCGCCGACGACTGGGGATGGGGCGATCTGGGCTGCTACGGCCACGACACCATTCGCACGCCGCATCTCGACCGGCTGGCGGCGGAGGGGCGGCTGTTCACCCAGTTCTACGTCTGCTCGGGGGTATGCTCGCCGAGCCGTAGCGCGGTGATGACCGGGCGCTTTCCGGCGCGCGAGCGCATCCACGGCCACCTATCCGAGCACGCGATGAACCGGGCGCGCGGCATGCCCGACTGGCTGGACCCGGACGCCGTGACCTATACCCGGCTGCTGCAGCAGGCGGGTTACCGGGTCGGCCACTTCGGCAAGTGGCACCTGGGAAATGGTCCCGGCGCGCCCGAGCCGAGCGCCTACGGCATCGACGAGTCGTTCGTCAACGCCGGCGAGGGACCGCAACTGGAGTTCGCCCGCGAACGCTGGGCGCCGGGCCTGCGCATCCGC
Source organism: Spirochaetales bacterium (assembly GCA_047515735.1). GTDB lineage: Bacteria > Spirochaetota > Spirochaetia > SZUA-6 > Bin103 > Bin103. The sequence continues at coordinate 2,529 of JAKZWC010000133.1, forward strand.
TCCAGCGAGTTCATCGTCAATCACGCGATGCGCTTCATCGAGGGGCATCGCGACCAGCCGTTTTTGGTCAACGCGTGGCTCAACGATACCCACGCCATCCTCGATCCGACTCGGGAGCAGCTCGAGAGTTACCGCGACACCGGCCCCCAGCTCGTCGACCACCCGGGGGCCACGGCGATCTACTATGCCACCGCCACCGAGGCGGACCGTCAGATCGGACGCCTGCTCGACCGCCTCGACGAACTCGGTCTGGCCGACGACACGGTGGTGATCTTCTCCTCGGACAATGGGCCGGAGGACATCCTGGTGCGCAACGCCGCGCACAGCGGGGTGGGCAGCGCCGGGCCGTTCCGCGGCCGCAAGCGCAGCCTGTACGAGGGCGGCGTGCGGGTGCCGTTCATCCTGCGCTGGCCGGCGGGCGGCGGTCCGCACGGCGCGGTGGACGACGCCACGCCGCTGTGCGCGGTGGATCTGCTGCCCACCTTCTGCCGGCTGGCGGGGGTGGAGCCGCCGTCGCCGCTGCAACTCGATGGCGAGGACATGAGCGACGTGTTCGCAGGCGCCACCCGGGACCGGCGCACGCCGCTGCTGTGGGAGTGGCGTTTCCGCATCATGGGCCACGTGATCAACCGCAGCCCGATGCTGGCGCTGCGCGAGGGTCCGTGGAAGCTGCTGGTCAACCCCGACCGCGAACGTCTGGAGCTGTACCACGTGCCCTCCGATCCGATGGAGCTGGACAACCGCGCCCGCGACGAGCGCGGGCTTGTCGACGAGCTCGCCGACCGGGTGTTGGCCTGGCAGCGGGAGCTGCCGGAGGGACCGGCCGACCCGGGCGCCGGCGCCAACGACTACCCCTGGCCGCGGCAGTCGGACACCTGACGTCGGGGGCTAGCGGCTGCCGGCAGGTTGAGCGAATATGACGCTGCCTCACCACCGGCGTGGTGGTCCGTGAATCACGTCCCAGCCGGTTGGCGCCGCCGCGGACCTGGCGATGAAGGAGATCCGCAATGAAGAGCAACGACTCAGCGCCGCATGG
>JAKZWC010000134.1:0-3717 GCA_047515735.1 Spirochaetales bacterium
CGCGAGTAACGTGGCCCGAAGCGACGACCTCGACGTTCACTCGAGATCGTGCTCCGGTCGCAGACAGCGGATCTCCTTGAAGTTCCGGTAGTCTCCGATCGTCGCCGCATCCGCAAAGGTCGCCGAGTACAGCGAAGACCGCGTCGCCGTGAGATACAGACGGATCGGTTTCTCGATGAAAGCGGCGGGACTGGGATTCCCCCGCCAGTGAACCTGAGCGGCTGTTGCGTCTGCTTCCACCGGCACGCAGTTGTCCAATTCGTAGCCGGGTATCGGTACCCCGTCCACGTCGCGCAGCTCCGCCCGTACGGTACCGCCGGTTGCCGCAACATTCAGGAACAGGGCGGGTTCGCGGGTGGCGAACGCCCGCGTCATGATCTCCGCCTTTTGGTCCCCGGCATCCAGGCTCAGAAAGCGATCGGGCTGCAGCGACGCAACGCCGATGCGAAACCGCTTCGAGGAGTACTCGTCGCCGTGCTCCCGTTCACAGCCGGCGAAGTAGAAGCGAATCTCGTCATCGAAGAACAGCGGTGATGATGCGGGTGAGATCAGGCCAGCGGTCCAGCCGCCGGGATCCCGTGGTATGAAGTTCTCCCCCTGAGCCGGACGGTGCCAGCAGTATCCGCCTCTGCTGAACGCGAGCTCGATGTCCCAGTTGCCGTTCATCTTGGTGGGTCCCATATCCGCTTCCCAGGTGCTGTAGCGGTGCAGCCAGCCGAGTACGTAGGCCCCGTAGGGCGTCATCTGCAGGCTGTAGATCTGGGTCTGGATCGGATCGTGGATATCGGGCTCCATGGCCAGCACCGGCCGTCGCCAGGGGAGGAAGTCCTCGCTCTCGCTCCGCCACACACGCCTGTCCGGACACGCATCACGGAACGAAGTCTGATACAGGCCGGATTCCGGATCGCGGAAAAAGCCGATCTGGCAGTCGCTGTCGGCGTAGATCAACGGTTCGTCGCGAAGCAGTCTCCAATGGATTCCGTCGCCCGATACGTACCCCGCGAGGGTACCGCGGCCGCGCCGGGCTACCATCTTGTAGCGCTTCGCAGCGTCTGCTTCATCCTGGTCGAGGATGATGGTCGGCCCATGGATTTTGCAGTCGTCATCCATCACGATGTTGGTGCCCGGGACAATGTCCAGGCTGGGTTTGCGCCAGACGTAGCCGTCGTCGGATTCAGCGTACAGTAGATGACTCACGGACTTCGGTTCGTGAGCCGAGGAGCTGTACCACATGCGGAACAGCCCGGTGTCGGGATCGCGGATTACCGATCCGTAGAGCAACACGCGATTGAACTCCTGCGGCAACTCCGGCTCCATGATCGGGTTGCCCGCGTATTGGAGGGGCTGGTTGAGTCGGCGCCGGAAGGCGCGGACGTATTCATAGAGGCGGTTGTCCAGGAACAGAAACTTGGTGCTCATCGTTTGGCGGGCCGGCGCAGGCTGGTAGCGCCCGCGCCGGCCCCTCCTCACAGTCTGTTACGGGAGCTACTTGCTGGCCCGGTACTGGCGGGTAATCTCCGCCAGCAGCCGGTCGCCGCCGGCGTTGCGCCAGGCGGCCACGTAGTCGTCCCAGCCCGCGGCGATGTCGACCTCGCCGGCGATCGCCTTGAAGAAGAACTCGTCCTCCACCGTCTTCACCTCCGCCGACAGGACCAGGAATTCCTCGTCCAGCGTCGGCAGAAATCCGAAATCCAGCGATACTTGGTTCTCGACGATGTAGCTGTTCACCGGATAGCGCCAGGTGTTGCCTCCCATGTACAGGAACTCCACGCTGGTAGGCACCGCGGTCAGCCGGAAGTACGTGGCGCCCGACTTCATGAACGAGGCGGGAGCGGTCCAGCCCTCGGCACGGATCGGATCGCCGGCCTCACTGTAGTTCCAGTGGGTGCCCTCGATGCCGTAGAACGCGGTGGCAAAGAGGTCGGTATTACTGTACATCTCATCCAGGATCTCCAGGATCTTTGCCAGCTTTTCGTCCGACACGTTGGCGCCGACCGACGAAGGGCTCCATACGGCGCTGCGCGAGTAGGTGCCGCGCATGCCGCTCGGTCCCTCCGGCGACACCACGATCACCGGATCTATCTCGGGGTTGTTGGCCTTCAGCATTCCCCACGCCTGGTTGGTCGACGGGTTGGTCAACTGCGCGGACCACGACTCGAACGCCCCGATCAGCCCGTTGCCGAACTTCTGGCGCATATCGGCGCTGTCCGTGACCACGAACTCGGGATGGATGAGCTCTTGCTCGTACCACTCATTGAGATACTGCAGCGCATCCCGGTACGCCGGCCGGAGCTGCGAGAACCCGATGTCGTCGCCCATCTTCTCCCAGGTATTCAGGCGTATGCCGAACGCTCCAAGGATGTTGGGAAAGAACATGGCGCGGTCGCCGATGGAGCCGCCGCCCTGGTACGGCATCAGACCGAAGGTGTCGCGCTGGCCGTTGCCGTCGGGATCTTCGTTTCTGAACTTGCGAAAGATATCCTCCAGCTCCGCCAGGGTGTCGGGCCCCTCGTAGATGTAGGTGCCCGGCACCGGCGTGGTCTGGTGTCCGATGGCGTCCAGCCAGTCCTTGCGGATCACCATGCCCGGCCCCGCGGCGGCGATCGACAGCACGGCGGGAATGCCCATGTTCTTGCCGTTCACCGTGGTGCGGTGATACAGGATGTCGCCGCCGAGCTCGGCAGCCTGCTTCATGTAGCGGGGCATGTGCTTGAGCAGCATCTCCTCGGGCACTTCCCGGACCGCACCGATGTGCACCAGGTCCTCGCGCCAGCGGACGTTGAAGTCGGGTAGGTCGCCGGACGCGATGCGGACCCGCCACTGCTCCTCCTGCCCGTGCGAGACCTCGTAGCCCCACGGCTCCAGCTCCACGTCGAACAGCTCTTCCAGGTGCAGCTCCACCGGCGTATCGCGCTCCAGCAACTCGCCGCCGGCGTTGGTGCCGAGCCAGGAAATGGTCATCCGTTCCTCCGCGGCCGCCCCTTCCTCGGTACCGGCCCCCCACGCGACTGGCGCGGCCAGCAGCGCCAGCATGGGCAGGAACCACCCCAGCCTCCTGGCTCGCCCCCGGACGGCACTGCGATCGGGCGCTGCCTGCGCATCGTTTCCCGATCGGCCCAATATTACGAATTGACGTGGCGTACTCACCTCCTCCAAGTGAATTTCTCACCCGCGCTCCGGCGGGTGGTGGCGGTCATCCTTTCAAGGACCCCACCATGATGCCCTTGACGAAGTATCGTTGTATGAACGGGTAGGCGATGATGATCGGTCCGATGCTGACGAACATGGTGGCCGCCTTCACGGTGTCCTCCGTCAGCGCCGTCACGGCAGTCTCCTTGGAAGCCAGCTCCAGCCACTCGGCGGCCTGGTTCTCTATCAGGATGCGCCGCAGCAGGAGCTGCAGCACGATCAAGTCGCGGCGCGCGGCGTAGATCATGGCGTCGAACCACTCGTTCCAGTGGTAGACCACCGACCAGAGCCCGACGGTGGCGATCACCGGCAGCGAGAGGGGTGCGATAATCCTGGTCAGCAGGGTGAAGATGTCGGCGCCGTCGAGCACCGCGGACTCCTCCATCTCCGGCGGCAGCTCCTGAAAGAAATTGCGCATGATGATGATGTAGAACGCCGAGGCTATGTTCGGCAGAATGAGCACGAAGCGGGTGTTGATCAGGCCCAGGCTCTTGAACCAGAGGTAGGTCGGAATCAGCCCGCCGCCGA
>JAKZWC010000135.1:0-11216 GCA_047515735.1 Spirochaetales bacterium
TCGTCGGTTGCGCTACCGTCCGTCATCGCCATGCGCAACTTGCGCATGGCGGTGCGCACACGGCTCATCACCGCGCGATTGCGCAGGCGTCGCTTTTCGTTCTGTCGCTGCCGTTTGGCAGCCGAACGCTTGCTCGGCAAAGCTACCTCCTCGTGGACCGGGCGCCGGATTTGCAGTGACGCCGTATCGGCATAAACCTAAACAACTAGCGGTGACCGAGTCAACGTGGGGACGCACCGTCACGTGCCGCCAGGCTACCTCTCCGACCGGGGCCGAAAGCGGAAAAAGCGCTTCTTGCCGGCACGCAGCACGAGTTCATCTACGGCGGTCAGGCTGACTTCCTCGTAGACGTCGGTGCGCACCCTGCCGTTCAGCCACGCCCCACCCTGCTCGATGAGACGGCGCGCCTCACTCTTGGAGGAGCACAGAGCGCTGCTGGCGAACAACTCCACCAGGGGGGCGGAGGCGCCGAACTCCGCGGGCAGCTCGGCACTCGGCATTGCGGCGGTGTCGCCGCCAGCGCCGACGAACAGCGCCCGGCTGGCCTCGCGCGCCCGTTCCGCCTCCTCCTTGCCGTGCACCATGCCGGTAAGCTCCATGGCCAGGCGCTCCTTGGCCATCCCAATAGCACGGTCGCGAAGCCCGCTCAGTTCCGCGACCTCCGCATCCGGCAGCATGGTGAGCAGCGCCAACAGCTTGGGAACGTCGGCGTCCGGCACGTTGATCCAGTACTGATAGAACTGGTAGGGACTGACCCGTTCGGGATCGAGGAACAGGGCACCCGCCGCCGTCTTGCCCATCTTGTTGCCGTCCGCGGTGGTCACCAGCGGCCAGGTCAGGGCGTGCGCCTCCACCTGCTCTACCCGGCGGATCAGGTCGACGCCGGCGAGGATGTTGGCCCATTGATCGTCGCCGCCGATCTGCAGCAAGCACCCGTGGCGGCGCTGCAGCACCAGAAAATCGTAGGCCTGCAGCAGCAGATAGTTGAACTCCAGGAAACTGAGTCCGGTCTCGAGACGCCGTCGGTAGGCCTCGAAGCCGAGCATACGGTTCACCGAGAAGTGGCGGCCGATCTCGCGCAGGAAATCCAGGTAGCCGAGATCGGCGAGCCAATCGGCGTTGTCCACTACGGTGGTGCGCTCCAGATCGATGAAACGGCCGACCTGGCGCTGCATCAACCCCGCGTTGCGCGCCACGGTCGCGAGCGGCAGCAAGGGCCGCATGTCGTCCTTGTCCGAAGGATCGCCCACGCGCGCAGTGGCACCGCCGATCAACAGGACCGGGCGGTGACCCGCGCGCTGCAGATGCGCCATCGCCAGCAGCCCGACCAGGTGACCGGCATGCAGGCTCGGTCCCGTGGGGTCGATGCCGAGGTAGAAAGCGACCGGCCCCTCGTCGAGCAGCCGGTTCAGGGCCTCGGCGCCCGTGGTCTGTTTGACGAACCCGCGCCGGGACAGGGTCGCAAACGCGTCCATGCCGGTCACGGCGCGGCCGCGCGCCGGTAGCTGCGGGTCGCCTCCAGCAGGCGCGCAGTCAACTCGCGGCGCGCCACGCGCTCCTGTTCGGTGGAATCGCGGAAGCGCACGGTCACCGTGTCGTCGTCCATGCTCTGGTAGTCCACGGTGACGCAGAAGGGGGTGCCGATCTCGTCCTGGCGGCGGTAGCGCCGGCCGATCGCGCCACTCTGATCGTAGAAGGTGGCGCACGATTCGCGCAGCTCCGCCTCGATCTCCCGCGCCCGTTCCGCCAGGCCATCCCGCTTCACCAGGGGGAACACTCCTACCGTGATCGGCGCCACTCGCGGATGAAAGCGCAGCACCACGCGGCGCTCGCCACCCACCTCGTCCTCGGTGTAGGCGTCCGCCAGCGCCATCAGCACCGAACGGGTCAGACCTACCGCGGTCTCGATAATGAACGGCACGTAGCGCTCGCGGCTGGTCTCGTCCAGATAGCTCAGGTCCTTGCCGGCAAACTCCATGTGGCGCTTCAGATCGTAGTCGGTGCGGTTGTGGATCCCTTCCAGCTCCTGCCAGCCGAACGGAAATCGATACTGGATGTCGTACGCGTCACGTGCGTAGTGGGCCAGCTCGTCGGGGCCGTGCTGGTGAAAGCGCAGATTGTCCGGGTCGATGCCGAGATCGAGATAGTACTGGAAGCGGCGCTCCTTCCAGTGCTCGAACCAGCGCACGTCCTCGCCGGGCTGCACGAAGTACTGCATCTCCATCTGCTCGAACGCGCAGGTGCGGAAGATGAAGCTCTTGGTGGTGATCTCGTTGCGGAACGCCTTTCCCACTTGCGCTATGCCGAAGGGAACCTTGAGCCGACTCGACTGCAGCACGTTCTTGAAGTTGACGTAGCTGCCCTGCGCCGTTTCGGGCCGCAGGTACACCACGCTGCCTGCGTCCTGTATCGGTCCCAGGTGGGTACGGAACATCAGATTGAACTGGCGTGCCGCGGTCAACTCCGGCTTGCCGCACCGCGGACAGGGGCCGGACGGATCCTCGATCTGGTCGGCGCGGAACCGCGCCTTGCAGTTGCGACAGTCCACCAATGGGTCGGTGAAGTTCTCGACGTGGCCGGACGCCTCCCACACCCGCGGGTGCATCAGGATGGCGGCGTCGATGCCGACGATGTTGTCGTGGAGCTGGGTCATCTCGCGCCACCAGATGTCGCGCAGCCGGTTCTTGAGCGCCGCACCGAGGGGCCCGTAGTCCCACGCCGACGCGAGGCCGCCGTAGACGTCGCTGGAGGGGAAGATGAAGCCGCGCCGCTTGCACAGCGCGACCAGCGTATCCATGGTTACCGCCACCGCTAGCCTCCGGATGCGGTGTCGGCCGCGGAGGCGGTCGCTTGCGCGGCCTCGTCCAGAGTGGTCAGGGCCTGCGCCAGGCGGCGCCGCACCCGCTCCCCGCCGAGCAGGCGCAGGGAACCGAACAGCGGCGGCGAAACTCGGCTCCCGGTAGCCGCCAGTCGAATCGTCATCATCAGATCTCCAAACTTCACGCCCTGGGCCACGGCCAGCTCCCGGAGCTGTTCCTCCAGCAGATGGTCGCCGGCTTCCTGCGGCGTATCGCCGGCTTCCGGCGGCAGGTGCTGCAACAACGGTCCGGCAGCGCGCAGCAGAGCCGCCGCCTGCGGCGCCGCCAGGCGCTTGGGCAGCAGTTCCGCGGCCGTCAGCCGGCGATCGGCGGCGAGGAATGACGCCCGCTGGGCAACCTCGTCGAGCACCGACAGGCGCTCGCGCAGCAGTGCAGCGAGGGCCACCGACTGGTCGTCGTCCGCCACTTCGATGCCCGCCGCCTGCAAGTACGGCGCGATGGCGGCCGCGAGGCGCTGTGGCGATAACATACGGATGTACTGCCCATTGAACCACTCCAGCTTGCGGTGATCGAACACGGCACCGGCACGGCCGAGCCGCTCCAGGCTGAAGGCGCGCTCCAGCTCGTCGAGCTGAAGCAGCTCGCGGTCATCGCCCGGCGACCAGCCGAGCAGCGCCAGATAGTTGACCAGCGCCTCCGGCAGAAAGCCGCGCCGGCGGAACTCGGCTATGCCGGTGGCCCCGTGGCGCTTGGCCAGCTTCTTGCCGTCGGGGCCGTTCACCGCAGGCAGGTGGGCATAGTGTGGCGGCTGCCAGCCACACGCCTGGAAGATCAGCACGTGCAGCGGCGCCGAGGAGACCCATTCCTGCGCGCGCAGCACGTGGCTGATGCGCATCTCGTGGTCGTCGGCGATCGCCGCCAGGTGATAGGTCGGGAAGCCATCCGACTTCAGCAGCACCGGATCGGGGTTGATGTCCCGATTGGCGCGCTCGATGGGTCCCAGCAGGAGGTCTTCGTAGCGCGTGGCGCCGTGCAACGGCACCTTGAACCGAATCACCGAGGGCAGCCCGCGGCGCGCCTGGGCCGCCTGCGCGTCCGGGGTCAGGTTGCGACAGTGGCGGTCGTAGCCGTGGCCGGCGGCGCGCACCCGTTCCAGGCGCTCGGCGTCGCAGTAGCAGCGGTAGGCGTGCCCCGCCGCCACCAGCCGTTCCGCCACCGCGCGGTGGCGAGCGACGCGTTGCGACTGCACGTAGGGGGCGTAGGGGCCGCCGACGCCCGGTCCCTCGTCCCACCGCAGGCCGAGCCATGAAAGCGTATCGTACACGTCGGCCAGCGCCGCGGCATCGTACCGGCGCCGGTCGGTGTCCTCGATGCGCAGCACGAAGGTGCCGCCGGTAGCACGCGCCAGCAGATAATCGAACAACGCAGTGCGTACGTTGCCCACGTGCTGGAGCCCGGTCGGTGATGGAGCGTAGCGGACCCGGACGGCCATATCGGCTGGAGGGTAGCGGCAGGCCGGTTCGCGGTCAACGTCACCCGCCGGGGCGTGCGGTCCGACGCTTCATGCGCGCCCAGTCGGCCGCGACGCGGCGGCGCTTCCGGACACTGGAGGCATGTAGCTACACTGTGTACCGTGCGGCGCTGGACTAGCGGCCGGCGGCGGCGGCATCCGCGGCCTGGGAGCGTTTGATCACTTCCTCGGCCAGCCGTCCGGTAAGCGGCGCGTAGTGGTCCAACTCCATCTCGAACGACGCGGTTCCGGACGTCATCGACTTGAGATCGATGGCGTAGCGCACCAGCTCCGCCTGAGGCACCAGCGCCTTGACCCCGAGGATGCCGGCGCTGATCGGCTCCTGGCCCTGAATTCGCCCACGGCGACCGCTCAGATCCGACAGTACGTCGCCCAGGTACTGCTCCTCGGCATACACCGTCAGATTGCACACCGGCTCCAGGAGCACCGGCTTGGCCTGCTCGACCGCGTTGCGCAGCGCGCCGCGTGCCGCCAGCGTAAATGCCAGCTCCGAGGAGTCCACCGAGTGCTCCTTGCCGTCCACCAGGGTCGCCTCGATGCCAATCACGGGGAAGCCGGCCAGCACTCCGCCGGCCATCCCTTCGCGCAGTCCCTTCTCGACACCCGGGAAATAGCCCCTTGAGATGGCGCCGCCGACGATCTGATTGACGAACGTAAACTTCTCGCCGTTCGGCAGCGGCTTGATCTTGATCTCCACCTTGGCGTACTGGCCGTGGCCGCCGGTCTGCTTCTTGTGCTGGTACTCGGCTGCGGCGGCCCCGGTGATGGTCTCACGGTAGGCGATGCGCGGCACGTTGGTTTCCACTTCCACCTTGGCGCTGCTCTTGAGCCGTTCCAGCACGATGGAAAGCTGCAGCTCGCCCATTGTCGATACCACCGTCTCGCGGGTTTCGCCGTTGTAGCGTACCTTGAAGGTGGGATCTTCCTCGGCGGCGCGGCCCAGGAATTGATTCAGTTTGTCCTCATCCTTTTTGGAGGCTGCCGCCACGGTCACCGCGTGTACCGGCTGCGGCAGGTCCAGCGGCGGGTAGCGCAACTCGGCGTCCTGCGCCAGGGTGTCGCCGGTTGCAGCGCTGCTGAGCTTGGTAAGCACTCCCAGGTCACCCGCGGCAAGCGCCGGAACATCCGCCAGGTCGGCCCCCTGCAGCACGAACAGTTTGGTGATGCGCTCCTTCTTGCCGTCGCGCGTCGTGACCAACTCGGCGTCCGGGGTCAACTCGCCGCTCATCACCTTGATCCACGACATCTTGCCGGAGTACTGGTCCAGACTGGTCTTGAACACGAACGCCGATGGGGCTCCCTCGGGGCTGACCTTGGCCCCCCCTGCTGCCGTCAGCGGCGAAGGTGCCGCCAGGCGGATCAGGTCCAGCAGGCTGGCGATGCCCGCATTGAGCGTAGTCGAGCCGGCCACGACCGGCACCACTAGGTTCGCCTGCAGCGACGTAGCCAGACCGCTTCGCACCTCCTCCTCGCTCAAGGTCTCCTCTTCCAGATACTTCTCCATCAGCGCGTCATCGCCTTCGGCCGCGCCTTCGATCAGACCTTGGCGATACTCCTCGACGGCGTCCGCCGCCGCGTCCGGGACGGCGCCGGGAGACTCCTTGCCGTCAGCGTGAGTCAATGCCTTGCCGCTGATCAGATCCACCACCCCGGAAAACCCGGCTCCGGCGCCGATCGGCACCACCACCGGGACGAAATTTGCCCCCAGCTTCTGCTGCAGATCCGCCACTACGTTGGCGAAGTCGGCGTGCTCCTTGTCCATCTGGTTGACGAACACGATGCGCGGCATGCCCGCTGCGTCCAGGCGCCGCCACAACTTGGCGGTCTCGATCTGCACGCCCACGTCGGCACCCACCGTGACTACCGCCAGCTCGGCCACGTGCAGCGCCGCCATCACGTCGCCGACGAAGTCCGCCGATCCCGGGGTATCGAGCAGGTTGATCTTGGTGCCCTTCCACTGCAGGTGGCCTATCGCGGTGTGCACGGAGATGCCGCGTGCGATCTCTTCGGGCGTGTGATCGCTCACCGACTTGCCGCCGTCGACCGGAGCGAACTTGGCTACCTCACCACCCTGCACCAGGGCCTGGTCCAGCAGGGAGGTCTTCCCGGTTCCGCCGTGTCCGATGATCGCAACGTTGCGGATGTCGGAAGATGACGTGCTCATGGCTGTGAGTCTCCTTGTCGGCGAAGTGGCAGGCGCATCATGATGAGCCGCTCGGGAGGGAACGATCGCGGGAGACGGCACCGTGCCGTCAGGCATGGTAGGTACGCACGTTCTTCTTGTCAACGTTGCGGACTCGTTCTGCTCGTTGCGGGCTCGTCCTCCGGTTCAGTTGGGCTCGGTGCGCGGGGCGAAGTGAGCGAAGGTCATGGCGAAGGAACCGCGTCCCTGAGTAAGACTGCGCAGGGTGGTCGAGTAGCCGAACAGGCGCGCCAGAGCGGCGTGTGCCCTGACCTGCTCGCTGCTGGCGCGGGACTCCACCGCCAGCACGGTGGCGCCGCGGGTACCCAAGTGGCCGATGACCTCGCCCACGAATTCCCGCGGCACGGCGATGTCGAGCTCCATTATCGGCTCCAACAGGGCCGGCCCCGCTTCGCGGCAGGCGTCGTAGAGGGCCAGCGCCCCCGCCGCCTCGAAGGCCAGCGCCGACGACGTGCCGGCATCGTACACCGCGGCCTCGATGGTGACCGCGATGTCGATGGTCGGGTAGCCGTACAGAACGCCCGAGTTCATGGCATTGCGGATCCCGACCTGCACCGCCTCGGCTACCGCGGCCGGCAGCGCTTCAGGTGCCAGTTCGCTGCGCACGATGTTGCCGTTGCCGCGCGCCTGCGGCTTGACCCGCAGCGTGAGCTCGGCCACGTGCATCGCTCCCGCGATGGTGCGATGGTACCGCTGATGGAAGCGTGCGCTGCCGGTGATCGATTCCCGGAACGCCACCTGTGGCTGGCCGATCCGCGCCGGTACGTGGAACTCCTCGGCCAGGCGCCGCATCACCACGTCGAGGTGCAGCTCACCCATGCCGGAGATTACGATCTGCCCGGTCTCCTCGCTTTCGTGTACGAAGAAGGTCGGGTCTTCGCGCGCCACCAGCTCCAGCGCGGCGCGCACCCGCGCGGCATCGGATGCGGTGAGCGGCTCCACCGCCGCGGAGATCACCGGCTCGGGAAACGTCATCCGTTCCAACAGCAGATCGACGCGGTCGCCGCCCAGAGTGTCGCCGGTCTGGACCTGCTTGAATCCTGCCGCCACCGCGATGTCGCCGGCCGCCAGCTCGGCCAACGGCTCCGAGCGATTGGCGCGCATGCGCAGCAGGCGTCCGATGCGCTCGCGCCCCCCACGTCCGACATTGCGCACCGTGGCGCCGCTCTTGAAGCTCCCGGCATAGGCGCGAACGTAGCTGAGCAGTCCGGCCTCGCGATCGCTGCGCAACTTGAACACCAGTCCCAGCGGGGGGCCGGCGCTGCCGAACGGCACCTCGGCGGCGTCCCCGGAGCGGGTCAGCGCGGAGGGCGGCGGCACGTCGTCCGGCGCCGGCAGATAGTCGACCACGGCATCCAGCAGCGGCTGCACGCCCGCATTGCGCAACGCCGCGCCGCACAGCACCGGGACCAGCGTCCCGGCTAGCGTGCGCCGCCGTATCTCCGCGCGCAGCAACGGCGGCGGGATCGGCTCGCCCTCCAGATAGCGCGCGGTTATCTCGTCCGATTCGTTGGCCAGCTCGTCGAGCAGCCGTTCCCTGGCCTCCGCCACCGACGCCTGCAGCGCCGCGGGGATCGGCACCCGCTCGACCAGTTCGCCATGGGCGCCACCGAAGCGGAGCCCGACCTGCTCGATCAGGTCGGCAACGCCGGTAAAGGCGCTCTCGGTGCCGAACGGAAGCTGCACGGGTACCGGCTTGCCGCCCAGCTTGCGTTTCATCTCGGCGAGCACCGCGTCGAAGCGGGCTCCGATGCGGTCGAGCTTGTTGATGAACGCCACGCGGGGCACGCCGTAACGATCGCTCTGGCGCCACACCGTCTCCGACTGTGGCTCGACCCCCTCCACGGCCGAAAAGATGCCGATGGCGCCGTCCAGCACCCGCAGCGCCCGCTCCACCTCGGCGGTAAAGTCGACGTGGCCGGGGGTATCGATGAGGTTGATCTGATGATCCCGCCAGTAGCAGGTGACGGCGGCGGCGCTGATGGTGATCCCGCGCTCCTGCTCCTGGCTCATCCAATCCATGGTCGCCTCACCGTCGTCCACCTCACCCATACGATGGTTGATCCCGGTGTAGAACAGAATACGCTCGGTAGTGGTGGTCTTGCCGGCGTCGATGTGCGCGACGATGCCGATGTTGCGGATCTCGTGCGGCATGACAGCGATGGGCAATATAGCCGGTTCGTGATAGGGTCCGCCATGGCTCCACGCCGGCTCCGGGTCCTGTTTCTGCCGCAGCCCGGGGTGCCGGTGAGCGACAGCCGCAACGCCCGTCACCTGGCGGCGGTCAGCGCGGGCCACGACACCACCGTGTACGATACGAGCCGTCCTGCGGCGCCGCAGTTCCGCGCCGTCGAGGCGGTGGTCGACATGGGCGGCAATGCCGGCCGTGACCTGATCGACCACGCCGCCCGCGCCGGCGTGCGCTACTTCCAGGCACAGACCAATGGGCTGGATCACGTGGAGGTGGAGCATATTCTGAGCCGCGGCATCACCCTGGCGCACTGTCCCGGTCACCTGAGCGCCGACGCCCTGGCACAGAGTGCCATGATGTATCTACTGCTACTCGCCGGACGCTACCAGGAGGCGGTCGCCAACTTTGCCGGCGGTGCCTATTACGAGCCGGAGGGCAAACGCCTGGACGGCAAGCTGCTGGCGATCATCGGCTACGGCGCCAGCGGCTTCCAACTCGCGCGCCGCGCGCAGCCGTTCGGCCTGCGCATCGCCGCCATCGACGTGCGGCGCATCCCGCAGGAGACGCTGGCGCAGGTGCCCCTGGAGTTCTGCGGCGGCCCGGAGGACATCGACGCCATCCTGGCCGCCTGCGACGTGGTCTCCCTCCATCTGCATCTGCATCCCGGTACCCGCCACATTATCGACCAGCGACGCATCGGACTGCTCAAGCCGTCCGCCTGGGTGATCAACGTCGCGCGCGGCGCTCTGATCGACGAACGGGCGCTCTATCGCGCCCTGCTCGCGGGCGACCTGGGCGGAGCCGGTCTGGACGTTTTCGAACAGGAGCCGCCCGATCACCGCCACCCGGTGTATGCACTGCCGAACGTCTACGCGACCCCGCATACGGCAGGCGGCACCGAAGGCACCATGGTCAACCGGGCACGCTTCGCCGCTCGGAATCTGGACCGCATCGCCCGCGGCGAGGAACCGCTGGGGGTAGTCACCGGCCGGATCCGATAGCCGGCCGCCGCCGCCGCCCCTGACGAAGCGGTGAGCCGGCGCCGCGCGCGCCGGGTACCAGCAGTATCGCCATCAGCCGGCAGCGGAGGCCGCCGCCGTCACGCCGCGATGAGTGCAGACGCCGGCTGCAGGAGGTGCATTCGGCGACCGCGCGGATGTCGCGCACGCCGAGACGACGCAGCAGGATGGCGTTGGCCGCGTGCAGATCCAGGTAACACCCGGTGCAGTGCCTGCCTCCCGGCGGGGGATGGCCGTGGCAGATTCCCTGCTGCAGGCCGGCCTTCCCGCCGACCTCGACACGGGGCTGGTCGGTCGTGCCGTTGCTCCGGCGTACCGCCGCCGTGCCGTAGCGGTCGCGGAACAACCGGTAGCGAGCGACGTCCACCCGGTAGCAGCAGGATCCGATCGCGGGCCCCAGCACTACCCTCAGGGAACTCGGGTCAACGCCGAAGCGCTGCTGCAGGCAATCCACCGCCGTGGCGACGATTCCGGTGCCGCGCCAGCCGGAGTGCAGCAGCGCGTAGGCTCCGCCGGGCGCCGCGATGAGGATCGGCACGCAGTCCGCGGCGGTCACCATCAGGGTTACGCCGGCGGCGGCACTGCGGGGGCCGGCGATCAACCCATCCGCCGTTGCAGGCGCCCACTCGGTAGCAGGCGCCTGTTGCTGCCGCCCGCCCGGCGGTGCCAGACGACGGCAGCTGACATCCGCGACCACCTGTCGGGAGTGGACCTGCAGTACCCGCCGCAGCCGTCCGGGGGCAATCCCCACCTGTCCGACAAGATCGCGCAGCGGCCCCGGCTCGCGCATATCGCCCGCGGTCCGTAGCGACACGATACCGGTAAAGGTCTCGTTCACCGGCACAGCCAGCGCGCCGGCAGTGAACGGACGCATGGTCACCGGCTCGATCATTCGCCGCACCCCGGCCGGCTCGCCCGGCGACCGGAACGCTCAGCGCTCGGACCCGCGCTCTGTCCTGCCGTTCGCCGGCGCCAGGATCAGCGCCGCGATCAACTTGATGGCATCGCCAATCAGGAACGGGGTCATTCCGAGCATCACGGCGGCCGCCAGCCCGCCATCGACGAACCGCGCCAGCCACGGCACACCACAGAGGTAGATCACGACGTTACCGGCAACCATCGCCAACGCGATGCGCGCGCGGCCGCCGCGACCGTGCCCGGCCAGGATGGCAATTACGACTGCGGCCACCAGGAATCCCAACAGATAGCCGCCCGTGGGTCCAGCCAGCGCCGATGCTCCCCCAGCGCCGCCGGCGAAGAACGGCAGACCGAGGGCACCCTGCGCGAGATAGGCCGCGACCGCCGCCGGACCACGCCAGCTGCCGAGCATTACCGGCAACAACAAGACCGCGAAAGTCTGGCCGGTAATCGGCACCGGCGTGAACGGCAGCGGGATGCGAATCTGGGCACAGAGGGCCAACAAAAGAGATCCCCCGAACACGGCTGCAATCCC
>JAKZWC010000136.1:0-3017 GCA_047515735.1 Spirochaetales bacterium
GGTGACCGGGGGGGCGTCCGGAATCGGCAAGGCGAGTTGCGAGCTGTTCGCCCGTAAGGGGGCAAAGGTGGCGGTGGTCGACGTCAACGGCGCCGGTGCCGAGGAGACCGCTCACGCCATCGTCGCGAGCGGCGGCTCCGCGCTGCCGTTTACCGCCGACGTTACTGAAGAGGACCAGGTAGCGCGCGCGGTGGCTGCGGCGGTGGCGGAGTGGGGGCCGGTCAACGTGCTGCACAACCACGCCGGGCTGCTGCCGGCGAACGATGCGTCCATCTTCGACATCGACGTCGCCACCATCGACCAGGCACTGGCGATCAACGTCAAGGGGATGATCCTGGTGGCCAAGCACGTCAGCCGGGTGATGCGCGACGCCGGCGGCGGCGCGATCGTCAACACTGCCTCCGACCTCTCCTACATCGCGCTGGGAGGACTCACCACCTACGTCACCTCGAAGAGCGCGATTCCCGGACTGACGCGGGTGATGGCCGCGGACCTGGCCGACCACGGCGTACGCGTCAACGCGGTAGCGCCCGGCTTCGTGTACAGCGGCATGACGGCCGGGCTGCTGGACCAGCCCGAGGTGCTGGAGCCGATGCGGGAGACCTATCTGATCAAGGATCTCGGGCAGCCGATCGACGTCGCCAACTGCGTGCTGTTCCTGGCCTCCGACGAGGCCCGCTTCGTCACCGGCGCCGTATTGATGGTCGACGGCGGCCACACCGTGCGCTGACGTGCCGGCGATGCGCGCCGACTGGACCCCGGCCGACGAACTGCAGGTACGCGCCCGCTACCCGCGCATGGCGGCGTGCCCGCAGCCGTCGATACACGCCCATATCGAGCTGCTCGGCAAGTCGTGCACCGTGACCGACCTGAGCCACGAGATCGCGGTGACCAACCCCACCTTCAAGGGCCACCAGCGCACCGTGATGTGGCAGCACCTGTCGCACGAGGACGTGCAGAAGTTCGGGCTGACCGAGCCGCCCTACTCGTACGAGGTGGTGGCGTTCACGCTCTGCGGACACACCTCCACCCACTGCGACTCGATCAGCCACGTGGTGCCCGAGCAGGGCGCCCGCCCCATCGACCAGAGTCCGCTGCAATGGCACCTGGCGCCGGGGATCTGGCTCGACTTCCGCACCAAGGAGGCGAACGCCTACATCACCAGGGCCGACCTGGAGCGGCAACTGGAAGAGTTCGGCCTGGAGATCAAGCGCAATTCGGTGCTGCTTTACGCGACCGGCTGGAGCGACAAGTGGGCCGGCGACCCGTACGAGTACATCACCGGGTACCCCGGACTCGACGCGGAGGCGAGCCACTTCCTGGCCGACTCGGGAGTGGTCGCCTTCGGCGCCGACGCCCCGAGCGCCGACTCCTACCACGAGGTGGCGGTGCGCCGGGTGCAGCCGGCGCACATGATGTGCCGCGAGCGCGGCATCCTCAACCTCGAGAACCTGGCCAACGTGCACCGCATTCCGAAGCGCAGCTTCACCTTCATCGGCCTGCCGCTGAAGATCAGGAACGGCGCCGGCTCCCCGATCCGCGCGGTGGCCGTCACCGAGGACTGACGCCGATGCAGGCGCTGCTGCTGACCGCTCCCGATCGGTTCTCGGTGACCGAAGTGCCGCTCCCCGAGCCGGGCCGCGAAGACGTGCTGGTGCGGGTCGATACCACGTACATCTGCGGCACCGACCCGCACATCATCGCCGGCGACTTCCCCGGCTTCTGGCCCAAGTCCTACCCCTTCGTGCCCGGTCACGAGTGGTCCGGCACCGTGGCCGCCGTCGGCGAGGTGGCGGCCGGCCTCGGCTACCGGAAAGGCGACCGCGTGTGCGCCACCTCCCACTGCGGCTGCGGCTTCTGCCGCATGTGCCTGACCGGCCGCTACAACCTGTGCCTGAACTACGGCAACGAAACGGTCGGCCACCGCCAGTACGGGCACTACACCGCAGGCGGCTACGCGGAGTACGTCGCCGCCAGCGTCAAGAGCGTGTACCGCATCCCGGACCATCTCTCGCTGGCGTACGCGGCGGCCATCGATCCGCTGTCGATCGCCCTGTACACCGTCAAGCGCACGCGCCTGGAGCCGGGCGCGGACATCGTCATCCTGGGCACCGGCCCGCAGGGCCTGATGGCGATCCTGTGCGCGGCGGCGCTCGGCGCCGGCCGTATCATCGCCGCAGGCAGCGGCGCCCGGCTGCAGCGGGCGCGCGACCTGGGCGCAATCGGCATCGATTACCGCACCGCCGACGTGGTGGCGGAGGTGCGCCGCCTGACCGGCGGTCGCGGTGCCCCGCACGTGGTTGAGTGTGCGGGCACCGCGGTGGCGTTCCGCCAGGCCTGCGAGCTGGCGGCCAAGGGCGGCGTGATCTCGGCGATCGGGCTGCCCGCGGAGGACGCCGCGGTACCCGTACGGCGCCTGGTGCTGGACGAGGTGGAGATCCGCGGCGGCCGCGCCAACCCCAACACCGCCGGGGAGGCGCTCTCGCTGGTAGTCAACGGCCGCGTCGACATCGCGCCGCTGTTCACCCACCGCTTCGCCCTGGCCGATTTCGCCGCGGCGCTGAGCACCTTCACCGGCCGCGTCGACGGCGCCATCAAGGTGGCCGTGTGTCCGTCCGACAACTCGTCCTGACATGGCCGAGCAGCCGCCCCGCACCTCGCACCAGGTGATCGACTCGCTGCCGGTGTGGGGCGTCCCCGACGCCGGCGCCGTGGAGCAGATGCAGCGCTGCCGGGAGCGCGCCGACTACGCCGCCCTCATGGCCGATCATCATCTCGGCTACGCGGTCCCCGTGGGCGGCGTGATCGCCTATGCCGACCACGTCAGCCCATCCGGAGTCGGCTTCGACGTGTCCTGCGGCAACAAGGCGGTGCTGCTGGACGCCGATGCCGGCGAGCTGCGCCGCCACATCCGCCCGATCATGGACGACCTGTGGCGCACCCTCTCGTTCGGCATCGGCCGCAAGAACCGCGAGCCGGTGGAGCACGAGCTGTTCGACGATGACCCCGGCTGGGAC
>JAKZWC010000137.1:0-4193 GCA_047515735.1 Spirochaetales bacterium
TCGCAGCACCTACCCGACACGAAGGCCACTGCCATCTGCATCGGGGAGGGTGAGAAGGCAGCGGATGCGCTCGCCGCGGCGGTGCCTTCCCTGTTGGTGCTCGGCACCATCACCGGCGCCGCCGGCACGCCGGCCGCTGACGTTCTGCAGCCGGTGGCGGACGCCGGGTTGCGCGTCTATCTGTGGCCGGACGCTGACGATGAAGGCGCCCAGCATATGCAGCGAATCGGCGCCGTGCTTGATGGTGCCGGCGCTGACGTGCGCGTGCTGGTCGACGCACCGCCCGACACGAAGGGCGCCGATGCTGCGGATTGGGCACGGCTGACTGATCGGCCGCCGTGGGAGTCGCTGACGGCGGGCGCCGTGGCTCCGGGTGAGGTGAAGGTGGCAGCGCCCGCCGGGATCTCGACGCGGCCCACCAAGAACGGGCTCGACGCGCAGGAAATTGCGCTCAAGCTGGCCCTACAGCACGCCGGCAAGAGCATGTATGTCCACGGGCGCGGCTGGTTCACGCGAGCCGCTGACGCGGCGCTGTGGTGCTATGACGGCGACGGTAGGATGGTGACCGCCGTGCAGGATCATCCGCTGTTTCTGAAAGCGCGCAAGGGTACCAGTGCCCGTAACATCGTGACCGAGATGCAGGGGCAGTTGACGGTGGCCGGCGACGATCTCGATTCCGACGATTGGCTTGCGGGGCTACCCGGCGCCGGTGGCGTGCTGGATCTCCGCACCGGCGCCGTGCGCGCAGCAACGGGCGATGATCGTATCACCATGACGCTGGGCGCAGTGCCCGACGAAGGCGAGCCGGAATTGTGGTTGAAGGTGCTCCGCGAAACGTTCGCCGCGTGTGCCGATCCCAGCGCCATCGTGGAGTACGTTCGCGGCTGGTTCCGGATGGCGTTGACGGGCGACTGTTCGCAAGAGTCGATGCTGTTCATGTTCGGGCCACCCGGCACCGGCAAATCAATCGTGGCCGACACGCTGCTGCACGTTGCCGGCGGCTACGGCGTCACCGTCGCGGCCGAGCACCTGGTGGGCGAGTCGCACCATCATCGGGCATGGCTGGCACGGCTTGATCGGCGGCGCCTGGTGCGCGTGGTGGAGGTGCCAGCACGCGGCGCCTGGAATACTACTGAGGTGTTGCCGCTGGTGTCGGGCGAGACGATCAGCGCCAATCGGATGCGACAAGACCCGTTCGATTTTCGCAGCCGAGCGCACCTACTCTGTACCGGGAACCACCAGCCCTACGCGAGCAGCGGCAGCGGCCTGTGGCGGCGGTTTCGACCCGTCGATTGCCGGCACCTACCAGCGGCGCCCGATGAGACGCTGCGCGACCAGCTCCGGGCCGAGTACGGGCGCATCCTGGCATGGGCGCTTGCCGCTCCGATCAAGCTGCCAGCGTCACCCGATGAGATGAAGACCGGCGCCGAGCACGCGCGCACCGAGCGCGACCCGGTAGGCGCGTGGCTCGATGAGCACTACCAGCCCGACTCTGCCGGCGTCACGCCATCGGCCGAGATGTATGAGCGCTACTGCGAGACGCTGTCAGCCGACAAGCTGCCCACCATCCACAGCTACGGCTACCGGCTGACTGAGAAGTACGGCGCGCCGTTCACCTGCCGTGTCGATGGCCGACCAACTAAAGCGCGGCGATGCTCGCCAGTGGTGCGAGCGCTGTTCTGATGGAAGCGTTACCGTTACCGACTGTTGCTGTTTCCCCAGATTTACCGCTCTATGCGCATGTGAGCGTGCGCGCGGGTATGCGCGTACCGTGAGGGTAAACTGGCAGATTCGGTTACGGTCGGTAACGGTAACGCCCCAGAGAGTAAATGGACGGCACCCACGACACTACGCGCCACCCTTTGTTTGCACGCGCTTGCGCGCACCCGGCTGTCGGTACGGCCCGCACCCCTGTGGATCGTTGCTGTACTATCCGGCGCGATGACGAAACGAAAGACTTACCGCCTCGGCCGTTGGCGTCGGCGAGCGGCAGCGGTGCTGCTGCTCCTGGCAGCGGTGCTGCTGGTGGGGTGCGACGAAATGACGGGGACGGCACAGGAAACCAGGCCGACAGAGGCGCGCCTGGTGGGGGCGTGGCAGATCGAGGACTACGAGACCGGGGAAGCTGACCCGAACGGCACCATCCTTACTTTCAACCGTGACGGCACGTTGGTTTCGACGAATGCCATTGAGGGGGCCACCATATCCGCTCCGGGAACGTGGTCGCTCCAGGGCGACGTGCTGACCATAAGCGTTACGGTGCTCGGCCTAACGGTGAGGACGGAGGCGCGGATAACGGAGCTGACCGCTACTCGGCTGTGCTGGCGCGTGGAGGACGCGGAGGAGGATACTTGCTACCGGCGCCGGTAACTCCCCTACAGTAGGTAGGGAGTGCGCCGCCTACGGGTGGTCGCGGGTGCTCCCTACCCTGGCGGCGCAACGGAAACCGGCACGGAGGCGCGGCGCCTACTTGGCGGCCCCGGCGCGTGAGCGAAAGAGCATCTCGATAGCCTGCTCGATGATCGGCGGCCCTGGAGGGTGCCAGGAGCGCCGGCGACGCTCCTGGCTGCCGGAACGGCACGGTGCGCCAGCCGCCGGGGGCGGTGAGTTGCTACGGCGGGGAGCTTCCGTCGTTGATCGTTACGCCTCTGGCTTTGAACAGCAAACCGATCGCTTCCTCTATCAGCGCCTGAACGCTGGTACCTTCATCCGCCGCCAACACTTCGAGCTGCTGTGCCATTGCTGGATCGACACCTTCCCGAACTGCTCTTTGGCCCGCCGCGAGCGAGCGCATTTCCTTAGCTGCTTTTTCGCGGTCGGCAAGGGTCTCTTCCTCCTGGCCTTGCGCCCAATCCTCCCACTCTTGAACGGTGGCGAACTTGGATGGTAGGTCGAGTTCGGTTTTCGTGTTCTCTTCGCCCATCACGACCTGCCGGCGCACGGCCTTATCGGTGTCGATTAGGCGCATGATTCGGTCGAACGCCACGGCGCGCGGTTTGGGGTCCGGGATGCCGGAATCCTCGAACTTGTTAGTCTCAGGGTTCCACATCGTCTTTGTGGCGAAAATCATGCCCTTCATGCTCTCCACCAGATCCTCTATCGCTATGCCTTTGGCCTCCAACGACTGCATGATCGTCATGGGGTGATTCTTGCGATACCAGCTTACCCATCGGCTCACGATTTCCTTTGCCGACTTGCCAGTCGCGCGGCTGGTCGGACGCACCAGCCGCCAAGCGGTCTCATGGGTGTAGCCGAGCACCTCGGTCATGAACAGTAAAGCCAGCCCCGTGTTACGTTTAGTCAACTCCGGGTCCTGCACGTAGCCCGTCTCAGCGACCATCCCCCTAAGTTCTGGATACCGCTCATTGGTTGATTCTGCCGTCAAGTTTTCTACGAGCTTGAAGTTGGGCACGATCTTGCTCCTGTTTTCATCCCGATATGCCAGTGGTTAGATGCTGCCGGAGGGGACCTTCTTTAGCAGGATCAGCCACTCTCGGCCACACCCCCGTGGCTCTTTGGGGATGTCGTAGGCGGCCAGCGTGTCCCTCCCTTTTTCGGAAGGGTACAGGCGGCAAGGGGCCGTAGGAACACGCTTTTCAACGGCGCACTTGCACCTGCCGACTCGCCTGACGACTTGCTGTTGGGCCGCACAATGCTCCACGCCTGCTCGGCGCGCATCTCCAGCACCTCGGTGAGGATGATTAAAGCTAGGCCAGTGTTACGATTATCGAGTTTTGGGACCGGCCGGTAGCCGGTCGCATCCATCGGGGTGTGCAGGAGCCCCTCCTGCTCTAATCTTAACTCTTCTGAACTGCCGGGGACCAACTGAAAGTCGGGCATTAACTGTACTCTCCTTTCTGTAATTGCTGGGCCATAGCTTGCCATAGTGGTAGACCCTGCCAGTACCGTTGGAAGCTAGTTGGCAGTGTCTTTCACGCGCCGCCCACACCCGTGGGCGGCGGCGCCTGACGCTGCTGCTAGTTCGACATGCGGCACCCCCTCTCGGGATGCCGTTTTTCGCTGCCAGCGTGTCACTACCCCCCCCCTGTTTCGGAAGGGCACTGCCGCCGAGGGGGCCGTAAAATACGTACTCGAGGGCCACACGTACGCCAAGGTGCGCCGGCACATCCCGCTGGAAGCCATGCGCGCGGCCGGCGAGCGACAGGAGCACTTGGGGGGGCAGGGCCAAGGGG
>JAKZWC010000138.1:0-3757 GCA_047515735.1 Spirochaetales bacterium
CCGTAGTAGAGGCGGTACACGGCGTCGGTCTCGAGGCCGGTCGCCCCCAGACGGTCCAGTACCACTCCCCCGGCCAGGGCACCCAGCGACGCCGGGATGCCGGTCACCAGGAAGTTGAGGATGCCCATGTTCAGCCGCTCCGCGCGCGGCGTCAGGTTGAAGTAGTAGACGCTGTGGGCGCTGGCGGCGCCATTGGCGCCGAAGGTGGCGAAGAAGAACACCGCGCCGAGGTAGATCCATACCGCCAGGGGACTGCCCAGCGGCGGCGCCACCGCCACCAGCACCACGGTCACGGTCAAGATGGCGGTGAAGAGCGTCATCAACGGCTTGGCGCCGACGCGGTCGATCACGAAACCGCTCACCAGCGCCATGACGACCGCTCCCACCGAGCCGACCGCGGCCAGCAGCATGATGGCGTTGTCCCCGAGGTCATGGACCCGCTTCACGTAGACCACCAGGAACGGCAACACCATGGAGGCGACGAAGCCGTTCACCGCCAGCAGCAGGATGAAGCGGGGCACGCCGGCGCGGCGCAGGGCACGCCCCACCGCCCCCAGGAAGCCGCCGCCGCGGACCGGGGCCGGCGGTTCCGGAAAGCGAAACACGACACGGGTGGATGCGAACCCGACCGTAATCCCGACGCCCAGCAGCAGGGAGAACAGGAACAGGGGGGACTGCTCCTGCAGCAACAGGCCGATGGCGACGCCGGTGCCGATGGCGCCGAAGTGGCTCACCAACTGGTTGCGTGCCAGGAACGAGCCGCGCTCGGCCTCCGTGGTGATGGCTCCGATGATGGCGTTCTGGCCGGTAATGGCGATCCCGCGGGCGAGGTTGAAGCCGACCACGCTGGCGGCGATGAGCCAGATGGCGGCCGGCGACTGGCTGCGCGCCAGCAGGGGCGCGAACAGGATCGGGGTCATCAGCACGTAGCGGACGATCCAGAAGACGCCCATGGTGTGCACGGTGCCGAGGCGGCGCACGATCGCCCGGCCCACCAGCGGCAGGAGTTGCCCCAGGGGAATGAAGGAATACAGCATCCCCACGAGCAGGTCGCTGGCCCCGAGGCGCAGCGCGTAGAGGGCGATGATGTTGCCGGTGAGAAGCTGGAACGAGATCACGTTGAGGAAGGAGAACAACGTGAAGTTGCGTTGCGCGACGCGCAGTTGGCGTGGAGTGAGGCTGTCGTCGTCCGGCACGGCGGTGGTGCTCACGACGGCTCCCGCGTCTGTGGGTAGCTGGCCACGGCGCCGCAAGTTACTCGTCGTGAACCGACGCCGGCAAGCGGCGCGGGACGGCCGCCTGCGGCATCCGTCATTCGCCTCATTCTTTCAATGTAGCGGCCTTGTCGGGGCCGGCCCCGGTCTCTATCATGCGCGCGGAGTATTGCGTTGAAAGTAGTCCAGACCACCGATGACAAGCAGGTTCGACTGGTAGATGTCCCCGACCCGCAGGCGCAGGGGGAGTGGGTCGTGGTGAAGATTCTGAGCGCCCCGATGTGCACCGAGTACAAGGCCTACAAGTCCGGCCGCGGCCAGACATCCATGGGCCACGAGGCCGCCGGCGAGGTGGTGGCGGTGGACCAGTCCAGCCTGGTGCAGGTGGGCGACCGCGTGGCGGTGATGCCGCAGACGAGCTGCGGCGTGTGCGACCTGTGCCTGGCCGGCGACTACATTCATTGCCAGAACCAGCCCAAGCCGGACGAGCTCGGCATCTACGAGCACGGCAGCGGCACCTACGCCCAGTACGTGATCAAGCAGGACCGCTTCCTGGTGCCCCTGCCCGATGACATCTCCTTCGACCACGGCAGCATGGCGTGCTGCGGCCTGGGGCCGACCTTCGGCGCCATGCAGCGCATGAACGTCGGCAGCGGTGAGACGGTGATGGTCACGGGGATCGGGCCGGTCGGCCTGGGCGCCATCGTGAACGCCATGCACCGGCGCGCCCGCGCCATCGCCGTGGAGACCATTCCCTACCGCCGTGAGCTGGCGTTGCGGCTCGGCGCCGTGGCGGCGGTCGACCCCACGGCCGACGGCGCCCACGAACAGGTCATGGAGCTCACCGGCGGGCGCGGCGTCGACGCCGCGGTGGACTGCAGCGGCGTGGGGGCGGCACAGCGGTTCGCCCTCGACTGCCTGCGGCGGCGCGGCCGGCTGTCCTTCGTCGGCCAGGGCAAGGAGGTGCCGCTGTACACCAGCCGCGACATGATCAGCAAGGGCCTCAGCCTGTATGGCGCGTGGCACTACAACCGGGCCGACGCTTCGCGCCTGCTCGGGGTAATCGCCGACTCCGGGGAGCTGCTCGACCGGCAGATAACCCACCGCATGCCGATGAGCTCGGCGCAGGAGGCGTTCGAGCTGCAGATCACCGGCGAGACCGGGAAGGTGATCCTGCACCCCTGGGAGGAGTAGCGCCCCTCCCCCGGCGCCAGCTTCCGCTCGGGCTTACTGCAGCAGCTCCGCGATATCAACGCGGGCGCCGCGGCGGGCACTTTCGATGGCGCCGAACACCATCGCCAGACTCTTGATGTTGTCGCCGTAGCTGGTCTCCGCCGGGCGGCCGGCGGCGATGGCGGCGAACATCTCCTGCAGACAGCCGGCATGGCCTTCAGGTCCTGTGTAGGGCGCGGGGGCCGCCGCCGCCCCGCCGATCAGCTCCGTCCGCGGCTGCCCGTCGCCGTCCCAGCACAGCGTCCCGCGGCCGCCGACCAGCCGCCACGCCGACTCCCAGGAGGTGGTCCGCGCCTCGCTGCACCAGCACCCCCGGTAGGTGAATACCAGGCCCCCGGTCATCTCGAACACCGCCGTGGCCGCCGCCCCGTGGGCGTACCAGGACCACCCGGGATTGAACTCGTGGCAGTAGACCGCGAGCGGATCGCTGCCGGTGATGAAGCGCGCCTGATCGAAGGTGTGAATCGCCATGTCCAGCAGCAGCGGGCTCTGCATGGCGTCGCGAAAGCCGCCGAAGTGCGGCCCGAGGTAGAAGTCGGCGTTGACGATCCCGAGGTCACCCAGGGCGCCCGACGCGACGATGTCGCGCACCGCGCGGATGGCGGGCCGGTAGCGCCGGCTCTGCATGACGGCATACTTCAGCCCCGCCGCCGCGGCCAGGGCGCTTTGTGGCGCGCGCCGCTTCCAGGGAATGAGCCATCGGCTTCTCGCTGGCCACGTGGCATCCCGCCCGCAACGCGGCGCCGGCAACTCCGGCGTGCGCCTCCGGGATGGTCACGTCGCACACCACCGTGGGCTCCGTCTGCTCCAGCGCCGGCGCCAGCTCCGTAAAGTGCGGCACCTTCAACCCCGCTTCCGCGGCGCGCGCGGCCGCCGCCTCGGGCTCGATATCCACCAGCCCGACGACTTCCAGCTCGTCACGGCTCGCCAGGTAGCGCAACCAAGTCCACGACATGCCCCCACACCCCACCACGAGCACCCGCTGCTCGTGCGCATCACTCATGTTGTGCTCCGTCATGCCGCATCATAGGACATTCACATCTTGCAGAAGCAGCGGAAGGAGCTGATCGGCGAGGTTCGCCGCATCCTGGCGATCGTCGGCATTGCCGCGCTTCGCCCGGATCTTGTGGTGCTGGACGAATTCCAGCGGTCCATCGTCGAGGCGTACACGGGATGCTCGACGAGGAAGAGGTCGAAAGGCACGAGCCCGACGTCGCACGACCACGACGAGTGCGCGCTCGCCTGTTCGGCGCCGTCGGCGGCGTGAATAGGAGCACGTACATACACTTATTCACTCCCATGTTGAATGT
>JAKZWC010000139.1:0-5388 GCA_047515735.1 Spirochaetales bacterium
ACGTTCAACTCTGCCCGTGCCGGGAGCGGGCAGCACATACGCGAACCGAGACAGTTCATACGCGCTGCGCCTGTCGTCTGATGAATCGGCCCAGCCGCGGCACTGCGAAGGAGTACTTGCCATGTCGGTTCTTGTACACCAGTCCTTGGGCCGCGAGGGCAACGAGCATCTGATTGACGTGGCTGCTGCTGAACGGTTTGCCCAGGACGCGCTTTGAGGCCTCGACCACTTCCTGGACGGTGAATTCGTCGTCGCAGTTCTCAAGTTGCGAGATTGCAAACAGCAGTTCCCGCTGCCGATCAGTAGCGCGAGCCCAGCGTCCCGCAAAGAAGTCGGTGTCGAGCTTCTGCTCGATCTCCGTGACGGGTACCGAGGCGTGCTCCCCTCTATCGATCCGTTGAATGAAGGCGTCGTACACCTCACGACAGATGAACTGGATGAAGTACGGGTAGCCCCCCGACAGGGTGACGATCGTGGCGACGGCGTCATCGTCGAGTCGCAATGGACAGTCGGAATCCGCTATAGGTCGACGAATCGCGTCCTCGCTTGCGTTCCGGTCCAAGCTCTGCAGGAACAGGACTCGGAACATTCTTTCGGAGAAGGTCCGGGCCTCCACCAGCTTCGGGAACAGAGTCGGAAGGCCGGTCAGAACCAGCATCAAGGGAAGCCCCTTCTTTTGCAGAGACTGAAAGCAGTCGAGCAGGAGCGCCAGCGGGTACTGCTCCTTGGCGGATTGATCCGACAGGTTCTGCGCTTCGTCGTAGGCGAAGATGATTCCCTTTACCGGCGCGGCTTTCGACACGGCACTCCAGCCAACCTCCAGAACCCCCTTGATCTTGTCCAGCGCCAGGCCCGGGATGCGGTTGTACAGGCCCATGAGGGCTTCGTAGCCAAGGGTGTGCTGTACTTCCTGAGTACCGGCTTCGAATCCCACCTTACGCACCTCTTCGGTTTCCACCACCACGCCGGACGTGATGGGCGACAGGTCGGTGCACAGCCGGATGGCCATGTTGTCTTCGCTCACACTGGTGGACTCCGAGAGATCCGTACCGACCCATACCCATCCGAGTTCGATCGCCAGAGGCCTGAATGAGTCGAGCAGCACCGTCTTGCCAACGCCGCGGAGCCCCGTCAGGACCATGTTTTCCAAAATAGTGGTCTGCCCGAGCAGCCGTTGGAACTCCTCGCGCTCCGCTTGGCGTCCAGCCAAGTACGGGGGTGTGTGGCCCGCGCCTGGGCGAAACGGGTTGGTGAACTCCGCCATACCGATGTTTATCCCTCCCAATGCTAAGAGATAAATTAATACGAAGGCATAAAATTAGTCAAATTAGTAATCGTCTGTCAATAGTTCCGCTCTGGCGTCGGCATCGTCACCGCCCGGCATCGGCAAGTGAGGCAGGTAGCGCGGGGCGGGTGGCGATGGCCTGCTGCACCAGGCGTTCTACCATGGCGCGCTCCTCGCCGATCAAGGGCAGCCTCGGCGGACGTACCCGCTCGCTGCCGAGGCCGGTGAGCTGCATCGTCAGCTTGATGTACTGCACCAGCTTGGGCTTGGTGTCGAGGTGCAGCAGGGGCATGAACCAGGCGCCGATGCGGCGCGCCTCCTCCCAGCGGCCCGCCGCCGCCAGCTCGAACAGGGCGACGCCCTCCTCGGGGAAGGCGTTGACCAGGCCGGCCACCCAGCCCCCGGCGCCCAGCAGCACGGACTTCAGCAACACGTCGTCGACCCCGCAGACCAGTACGTAGCGATCGCCGGTCAGGTTGGCGATGTCCACCAGCCGGCGCGGATCCTCCGAGGATTCCTTGATCGCGGCGATGGTGGGCTCCTCCGCCAGCTCGACGAACATCTCGGGGGTCACGTCGACGCCGTAGGCGGGCGGATTGTTGTAGATCATGATCGGCAACTCGGTGGCCGCTGCCACGGCGCGGAAGTGGGCCAGGGTCTCGCGGGCGTCGCTCTTGTAGACCATCGCCGGCAGCACCATCAGCCCGTCGCAGCCGGCGGCAGCGGCGGCCTCGGCCTGGGCCACGGCCTGTGCCGTGGTGTATTCGGCGATGCCGGACAGCACCGGCACCCGGCCGGCAGCGCTGGCCACCGCGGTTTCCAACACCTGCATCTTCTCGTTCGGGCTCAGGGAGGTGTTTTCGCCGAGGGTGCCGAGCATGATCAGGCCGCGGCAGCCGGCTTCCAGCAGCCGTTCCAGGTGCGCGGCGGTGGCCGCCGCATCCATGCTCAGGTCATCGCCGAGCTGGGTCATCACCGCCGGGAACACCCCGCTCCAGGCGGGCCGCAACGGGCTCACGCCACCACCTCGGGCGTCCGCAGAACGACCATCTCCATCATGTTACCTCCAGTACCGGCGGGCCGAGGATCTCCCGGTGCGGCTCTACTCCCAGCCCGGGCGCGGTGGATGCCGCCATCGTCCCGTGCTCGCGCCGCGGGGCTCCGGCCGCGGTGCTCACCGCCACGTAGCTGTTGAAGTCGGTGGCGGCGAAGCGCAGCTCCGGGGGCGTGCTGTGGGCAAGGTGGGCGATGGCCGCGGTGATGATGTCGCCGCCCCAGCTATCCTCGATGATCATCGGGATGCCCAGCTCCACGCACACATCACGGATCAGCCGCGCCCGGGTAAGGCCGCCGAACTTGCTGATCTTGACGTTGATCGCGTCCACCGCGCCGTCGGCGGCGGCGCGCTGCAACGCGCGCAGGTCGCGGATCGACTCGTCCAGGATGAACGGCAGGGGCGTGGCGCGGCGTACGATCAGGCACTCGTCGTAGCTGGCGCAGGGCTGCTCGATATAGACCGGCAGGTCGCGGGCACCGTGCGCCACCTGTAGCGCCTGGTGGCTGAGCCAGCCGGTGTTGGCATCCGCGATCAGCACGTCCTGCGGCTGCAGCCGCGCCGCCACCGCCTGCAGCCGCGCCAGGTCCTGGGCCACCGGACCGCCCACCTTGAGCTGGAAGCTGCGGTAGCCCTCGTCACGGTAGCGTGCCACACGGTCGGCCATCTCCTGCGGCGTGCCCTGGGAGATCGCCCGATACAGCGCCACGCGCTCCCCGAAACGGCCGCCGAGCAGCGTGCACACCGGCTCGCCGCACGCCTTGCCCAGGAGGTCCCAGCAGGCCATGTCCAGGGCCGACTTCACGTAGGGGTGTCCCTGCAGCGCCCGATCCATCGTGAGGTTTAACGCGGCCAGCTGTCGCGGATCCTGACCCAGCAACGCGGGTGCCAGCTCGGCGATTCCCGCGCGGCAGCCGGCCGCGTAAGCCGGTAGGTAGACCGGTCCCAGGGGGCACACCTCGCCCCAGCCGGAGACTCCCGCGTCGGTGACCAGCTCCACCACGGTGGCGTCGAACACGGTCACCGACTTGCCGCCGGACCAGCGGTAGCTGCCCTCCCGGAGCGGCAGGTCCACCTGGAATACGTTGATCGCGGTGATCTTCATGGACCGGTCAGGGGCCTGGGCGCCCGCTATTGCGCCGCGGCGTCGGCTGCCTCCAGCACCCGCGCCGGGGTCATCGGCAGCGTGGTGACCCGCCCGCAGCCGGCGTCGCGGATGGCGTTGGCCACGGCGGCGGCGGTGGCGATGACCGGCGGCTCGCCGACGCCGCGGGCGCCGTAGGGGCCGTGGTCCGACGGCACCTCCACCATCACTACCTCCAGGTCGTGCGCCGACTGGGTGATGTTCGGTATCGCGTAGTCCATCAGCGAGCCGGTGCGGAGCTGGCCCTCGGGGTCATACTCGATCGCTTCGTACAGGGCCCAGCCGAGCCCCTGGGTGGCGCCGCCCATGAGCTGGCCGCCGGCGGTCAGCGGGTTGATCGCCTTGCCCACGTCCTGCACCACCGCGAGACGATGCACCTCCACGGCCCCGGTCTCGGCGTCCACCTCCACCTCGGCGAGCTGGGCGCAGAATGCCGGCGAGCGGCCGCCGGGCACCAGGCGGCCATTGCCCTTCACCGGCGCGTAGCGGCCGCCGAACTGCATTGTCTTGGCGGCGAGTTCGGCCAGCGGCAACGCCGGCGCCGGCACTCCCTTCACCCGGACCGCGCCGTCCATGATCTCCAGGTCCGCCTCGTCGGCCTCGAATTCGGTGGCGGCGATACGCAGCGTCTGCTCGCGCGCCTCGCGCGCCGCGGCGAATACCGCCGGACCGACCGTGTAGTTGATCTTGCTGCCACCGGAGGCGCCGGCATGATAGCCGCCGTCGCTGTCGGTGCTGATCACCCGCACCTGCTCGGGGTCGATACCGAAGGCGTCGGCGGCGATCATGGCGAAGCCGGTGGTGGTGCCGGTGAGGTCTACCGAGCCCACGAACACGTGCAGCGTGCCGTCGCGATCCAGCGTGCAGGCGGCGGTGGCGCCTTCGACCCCGCCCATCCAGCCGCCGATGGCGACGCCGACGCCGCGTCCGGCGGCGCGCGCCTGCTCCCGGTCGCGCCAGATGGCGTGCTCGCGGGCCCGTTCCAGCACTTCGCGCATGCCGATGTTGGGCCACGGCTGACCGTTTGCCATCGGCTCGCCGGGCCGGGACGCGCTGCGCAGCCGCAGCTCCAGGGGATCGATACCCAGCTCGCGCGCCAGCTCGTCCAGCGTGCTCTCCAGCGCGAACGCGAGCTGGGGGCTGCCGGGTGCCCGATAGGCTCCGCTGGAGGGCTTGTTGGTGACTACGGCCGCGCCGTGGATGTCGAAATTCGGGCACTGGTACAGGCTGCCGGTCATCAGCGCCACGGCCGAGTGCGGCGTGTTGGGAAAGCAGCCGCCGTCGAACTTGTGGTCGGCGGCGATGGCGGTCAGGGTACCGTCGGCGTCGGCCGCCAGCTTTACGGTCATCGCCGCCGCGGGGGCGGGAATGGCGGCGAGCATCTCCTCCTGGCGGGTGAGGACGAGCCGCAGCGGGGCCCCTACCGCACGCGCCGCCAGCGCCACCAACGGCTCGTAGAGCATGAACTTGCCGCCGAAGCCGCCGCCCACCGGCATCGGCTTGACGTGCACGTCGGACTCGGGCAGCCCGAGGAGGTCGGCCACCTCCTTGCGCACGGCGAACTGCGCCTGGGTGCAGCTCCACACCGTCACTCCGCCCGCGGGGTCGCTCGGGTCGACCACCGTGGCGTGGGGTTCGATATAGCTCTGGTGGACGATGGCGGTACGGTAGCTGCGTTCCACCACGGCGTACGCCGACGCGAACGCGGCTTCCGGATCGCCGCGCCGGAAACTGACGGGACCGGCGAGGTTGCTGCGTTGCCGGCCGCCCTCCTCGCCGCTTACGTCGGTGCCGTGGGCGGCGGCCTCCTCCGCATCCCCGGTCGCCCCTTCCGGCCATACCAGCGGCGCGTCCGCGGCGAGCGCGCTCTCCAGATCGGCGGCCGCGGGAAGCGGGGTATAGGTG
>JAKZWC010000140.1:0-7633 GCA_047515735.1 Spirochaetales bacterium
ACGTAGAACAGGCCGGCCGCCAGCAGCAGCCGGCGGTAGACGCCGTCCCGCAGCAACGCGGCCGCGCGACCCAGCGGCCCGAGTGGTGGTACGCCGGTCAGAGGAGCGTCAGGGCGGCAGAAGGTGCGCCGCGGTCGGGTGCGGAGTTCAGTTGCGCGGTCACAAGCGCATTGTTCGCTTCCCGGCGAGCTGGTCAATGGACTCCACGGCGTGTCCCGCAAGCGCCCGAACGATCAATCATATAGAAGAACATAGGTTCTACAGACAAAAACAACGCGTTGTTTTATGGTGGTGCTCCATGGAGCGGGGTTTTTCCAGGTTCCTGAGCGAGTGGCTGGCGTCGCGGTCGCGGCTGCCGCTGGTGATTCGTGGGGCCAGACAGGTGGGCAAGACGTGGTTGGTTAGAGACCTTGCCGCCCGCGAGGGGCGCATGCTGCTGGAGGTGAATCTGGAGCGCGATCCGCGTCTGGCGCGGCACTTCGCCCAACCCGATCCCAGGCACGTCTTCGACGACCTCACGCTGACGCTCAACCTGCGCGCTGCCCCGCACGACGCGATCCTGTTCATCGACGAGATACAGGCCGCCCCCGAGCTGCTGGCGCGGTTGCGCTGGTTCGCCGAGGAGCTGCCGCAACTGCCGGTGATTGCGGCCGGCTCGCTACTGGAATTCGCGCTGCGCGACTTCGCGCACAGCGTGCCCGTGGGCCGCATTCAGCATGCCCACGTGGAGCCGCTGACGTTTGCCGAGTTTCTTCTGGCCCATGCGCAGACCGCGTTGCAGGAACGGCTCGAACGATATGTTCCCGGCGAGCCGCTGGCGGACGCGGCACACCGGCAGGCGACCTCATGGTACGAGCGTTTTGCCATGGTAGGGGGCATGCCCGCCGTAGTGGCGCGGGATGTCGACGGCGTTGACGGCGAGCAATGCCGATCGTTGCAGCGCGATCTGATCCAGACCTATCGTGACGACTTCGCCAAGTATTCCGGACGCCTGGAGTACCGGTTACTGGATCCGGTGCTGCTGGCGGTGACGGCGTCGCTGGGCAACAAGCTGGTGTACAGCCGTGTCGGCGGTGGCGTCAGCGCCGGCCGGGCGAAGCAGGCCCTGGAACTGCTCGCCATGGCAAGACTCTGTCAGTTGATTCCACACAGCGCAGCCAATGGCATACCGCTGGCGGCTGAAGCGAACGAGCGCATTCGCAAGGTGGCGCTGCTCGACGTCGGCCTGGCACATGGGCTATGGAACACGCCGGCTGCGCACGGCTTCCCACCCTGGGACGAGTTGCCGCCGCAGGTGCGTGGAGGCTTGACCGAGCAGCTGGCCGCACAGCAATTGCGTTCCGTGACGGGGGCGCCGACCATGATGGGCCAGGTGCACCATTGGCGCCGGGAAGGGGGACGCAACGCGGAGATCGACTACCTCGTGGAGGTCGACAGCCGCATCGTGCCGGTCGAGATCAAGAGTGGCGCCGCTGGAGCTATGAAGAGCCTGCACCAGTTCATATACGAGAAAGGGTTGCCGCTGGCTGTGCGACTGGACCGCAATCCCCCGACGCTGCAGGCCGTCGACGTCAAGACGACGCAGGGCAAACGGGTTCGCTACCAACTTCTCAACCTGCCCCACTACCTCATGTGGCGGCTGCCGCGGCTGCTGGCAGCGTTGCGCTGAGTGCCGGGACTTGACAGGCCGGTCGCCGTGCTCACGATGGCGAGCGTGGCGGCGAACCGGAATTTTCCCGGCGGGACGGTGGCGATGCGCATGGTGGGAGAGGCGTTCGTCGCCGAGAGCGCGATCGTGGTGGGTGAGGTGACGCTGGGGGCCGACACGAGCGTGTGGCCGTTCACCTGCATCCGCGGCGACGTCGCCCCGATTCGAGTGGGAGCGCGCTGCTCGATCCAGGATCAGGCGATGCTGCACACCCGCGGCGGCGAGCCGCTGGAGATCGGCGACGACGTGGTGATCGGCCACCAGGCGTGCGTGCACTGCCGCCGGGTGGGGGACGGCTGCCTGATCGGCATCGGCGCCACCGTGCTGGACGGTGCGGTGCTGGGGGAGGGCTGCCTGGTAGCGGCCGGGGCCGTGGTGCGTCCCGAGTCGCAGGTGGCGGCGGGCACCATGGTGGCGGGAGTGCCGGCGCGCGTGGTGCGGCCGGTCAGCGCCGCGGAGCGCGCCTACCTCGCGCGCATCGTCACGGCATACCGTGAGCTGGCTCGGCAGCACGCCGCGGGCCGGTTCGACGGCGCGCCCGTGGAGGGCAGCGCGGAGACGGGCAGCCGCGCCGGCGGACCCGCAGACCCCGGCGCCGGGCGGTAACCGCTTACAGGTCGAACGCCGCGAACTGCTCCACGCTGCACTCGTCCAGGGCGGCCTCGATGATGCTGCGGCCCAGCGGCTCCAGGTCGGACTCCTTCAGGTAGGGACGCAGGGTGGCGGCGAAGAAGGCGCGCAGCTCGGCGTCGCCGGCGTCGTAACCCGCTTCGCCCACCTCGCTCTGCAACTCCACCTGCAACAGCTCCTGCGGGATCAACGCGCCCTCGATCTGCATCGAGCGCAGCGCATAGCCCAGCAGGGGGCAGCGCGCCGGGTTGAGCTGATCCGGGCGGAAGCGCGCCCCGCTGCGCCGCGCCAGGTACTCGCGGGCGATCCACTGCGGCATGAAGCCGACCCGCCACGCCCCGACGTGCTGATTGGGACTCAGGGTGAAGCGCGTCGCCGGCGTGTTGCGAATCTGGCGCAGCAGGAGATTGGCCTGCACCACCTGGCGTCCGGTGGCGAACGGCCAGTAGGAGCCGACGCCTTCGCTGGTGAGCCCGGCGTCGACCGTGATGCTGGGGTTGGAGTAGCCGCGTGGCGCCACCAGGCGCCACAGCCAGGCCAGGGCCGGAGGCAACACGTGCAGCAGGCCCGGGATGCCGTAGCTGGGCTCGGCCGCGGTACAGGGCGGCGTGCGGATGCCGAAGCTGCGCACGTCCACCGTCGCCGCGTCGTCCACGATCCCCGCCACCAGGCGCCGCGGCACGATGACGCGCGGATTGGGACACGGCACCCCCGGCGCGTCTTCGACGTGCTCCCAGATCAGGCAGGTGGCGCCGGGCGTGGCCACTATGTTCATGAACAGCAGCGGCTCCGGGGGATGAATCGAGAGGCGCTCGTAGGAGGGGTCGGTCCCGTAGTGGTCGATGTGGTTGACGCGCAGGAACCACGCCTCTTCGGCGTCCATCACCGCCAGATGCCCGCTGTCGTTGCGCAGGTCCGGATGGCACAGCGCCATGTCGTCGGTCACCGGCTGCAACGCGCAGGTCTGCCCCATGGCAATGTAGCGGCGCTCGCCGGTCACCGTATTCTGGCCCAGCAGCAGGCGGCCGTCGGCTTCCCGGTGCACGTGCTCCAGCATCTCGCTCTTGCCGCCGCCGCTGGCGCCCTCGTGCATGATGGTGACGATGTTGTCGTAGGGGGTGACCACCTCGACCGTGGAGCCGTGGGCGGTGATCCAGCCCTCGCTCTCGCCGATGGTGAGCAGCACGCCGTATACCCCTTTCTTGGCGCTCGGGCCCGGATACAGGTTGAGGGAGTGGATCTCGTGGCGGTCGGCCATCCGGTTGTGCACCACCACCTGTCTGCCGTCGCAGTAGGTGTGGCGGAAGGGCGGCGCGAGAAAGATGATGGCGCGCGGCGTGAAGCCGTCCACGATGTCGATGCCGGGCAGCATCCCCTGCAGATCGGCGAGTGCGGCGGCGAAGAAGGCCGCGTTCTTGGGGGCGATCAGCAGGGAATCGTAGCCGAACTCGCGGCCGCCGGATACGAACGGCAGCGCGATCAGTTCCTGCTCGCCGAGCCAGCGCAGGATCGCCGTGCGCAGCGGTGCGAACGGGGTGCCGAAGCGGTCGACGAAGCGCGGCTTCTCCGACGGCCCTTCGTCGGCCACCACCATGCAGTCGGGATCGCGCCGCCGCATGTAGGGCTCGGTGTAGTTCACGGCCACGCCGTTGCGGCAGCGGGTGACCACCGCCTCGACGATCCGGCCGCGGCCCGGTACGTCGTAGGCCACCTCGAACTGCATCTGCCCGCTGGTCTCGCCGAGGGACAGCTTCAGGAGCTGACTGCGACTGCGCGGCACCAGCACTTCGGGCGATGCCTGCAGCGTGGCCACGATGTCCGCTGGCAGCCGCAAGCGCCACCATGTCGCCAGCTCCTCGGCGGCGGCCGGCGGCCGCACCAACGTTTCGGAAGTAGCCATGGAGTAGGCCGCCAATGTAGGCATAACCCGCACTGCCGAGCAACGCGCCACGCGCCGCGGCGCCGCAGGAGCGCGCTGCCGGGCAGTGCTGCGGCGCCGGCGCCGGCGTGGCCGCAACGGGCGGCGGCGAGTGCGACGCGCGACGGCGCGGGAAGCGCAAGCGCGCGCCGGCGTTGACGCGCAAGGCGGTTTCCTGCTACGGACTAGCCTCATATGAAGGCAAGCAACGGGCTGTGGAAAGAGCGCCTCGGCGACCGCATCCCCAGCGATCTTGGCGCCGAGATCGACGTGTTCGAGAACGAGATCGCGCTGAAGCGGCAGGACCGGATCGAGGACCGCGTGTTCGCGGAGACCCGCCTGCGCCGCGGCGTGTACGGCCAGCGGTATGACAACGGCCATCGCCACGACGGACTGAAGAGTCAGGAGCTGGCGTATCCGGCAGGGGAGCTGACCAAGGGGCCGGATACGGCCTGGGATGCACCCGGCATGCAGCGCATCAAGATCCCCTGGGGCGGCCTCAACGCCGAGCAGATCGAAGTGCTGGCGGATCTGGCGGAGGAGTACTCCGACGGCATCAGTCACATCACCACGCGCCAGGATATCCAGCTCCACTTCATCCACATGGTGGACACGCCCGACCTGATGCGGCGGCTGGCCGCGGTCGGCATCACCACCCGCGAAGCGTGCGGCAACTCGGTGCGCAACGTCACCACCTGCCCGGTGGCCGGGGTGTGCCACACCCAGGCGTTCGACGTCACCGCCTACGCGCGGGCGCTGGCCTACTTCCTGCTCGGCCACCCCGACGTGCAGGAATTCGGGCGCAAGTTCAAGGTGGCGTTCTCCGGCTGCCGCCACGAGGCGTGCGGCCTGGTGCGTATGCACGACCTCGGCGCAGTGGCGGTGACCCGCGAGGTGGACGGCGAGACCCGTCGCGGGTTCGAGTTGTACGTGGGCGGCGGGCTCGGCTCGGTGCCGCATCAGGCCAAGCTGTTCGCCGACTTCCTGGCCCCGGAGGAGTTGCTGCCGATCTCGCAGGCGATCTCGCGCGTGTACGCGCGCCTCGGCGAGAAGCGCAACCGCGCCGCGGCACGCATCAAGTTCCTGGTCGCCAAGCTCGGCCTCGAGGAGTTCCAGCGGCTGGTGTGGGAGGAGCGCGCCAAGCTCGACCACGATCCGCGCTGGACCGCCTACCTGGAAGAGGCGGAGGCGTTCGAGGAGTTGCCGCTGCGCGGCCCCGGCGACGTGGACCTGACGACGGCGGCGGCGGAAAGCGGCGATTACGGCGAGTGGCTGCGCACCAACGTCTACGCGCAGAGCCAGCCGGGCTACGCCACGGTGACCATCGCGCTGCCGCTCGGCGATATCACCTCGCCGCAGATGCGCGCGGTGGCCGACACGGCGCGCAAGTACATCAGGGAAACCGTGCGCACCACCGTCGAGCAGAACCTGGTGCTGCGCTGGGTGAGCACCACCGACCTGCCGGCACTGTACGCCGACCTCAAGGCCGCGCACCTGGCGGCACCGAGCGCCGGCACCATCGTCGACATCACCGCCTGCCCCGGCACCGACACCTGCAAGCTGGGCATCGCCTCCTCGCGCGGCCTCGCCGGCGAGCTGCGCGAACGGCTGCTGGCCAAGAGCTACGATCTCGATCAGGTGATCCGCGGCCTGCGCATCAAGGTGAGCGGCTGCTTCAATTCCTGCGGCCAGCACCACGTCGCCGACCTCGGCTTCTACGGCGTGAGCCGCAAGCGCAACAAGATCACCGTGCCCCACTTCCAGGTGGTGCTCGGCGGCCAGTGGCAGGAAAACGCCGGCTCCTACGGCCTGGCGATGGGCGCGGTGCCGTCACGGCAGATCCCGGAGGTGGTGGAGCGCATCACCGGCAGCTACCTGTCCGACCGCGAGGGCGAGGAGATCTTCCAGGATTACATCCGCCGCATCGGCAAGGCGGCGTGCAAGAAGCTGCTTGAGGATCTCACCGTGGTGCCCACCTACGAGGACGACAGCACCTTCTACAGCGACTGGGGCGACCCG
Source organism: Spirochaetales bacterium (assembly GCA_047515735.1). Taxonomy (GTDB): domain Bacteria; phylum Spirochaetota; class Spirochaetia; order SZUA-6; family Bin103; genus Bin103. The sequence goes on from JAKZWC010000140.1 coordinate 6,276, forward strand.
CGCGTATTCACCATCGGCGACATGGGCGTCGGCGAGTGCGCGGGCGAGGTGGTGGCGCCGATCGACTTCCAGCTCACCGCCGCCGAGCGCGAGGCGTTCGAGGCGCAGCTCCACCTGGAGAGCGGGCGCACCGGCAAGGCGGTCAACACCGCCTACGGGTCGATGATCCATGCCGCGCACGCGTTGCTGCGCTTCCACGGCACCGGGCCGGAGGGCAACGGCAGCGCCGGCAGCGACCAAGTGGTGGCGGCGTTCCGGCGCGAGTTCTACGACACCGAGCTGTTCTTCGACCCCTATGCGCGCGGCAAGTTCGGCGCCTACCTGTTCAAGGCGCAGGTGCGGTCGACGGACGACTATAACTCGGAGACCGCCCACCAGCTCATCGAAGAGGCCTACCTGTTTATCGAAGCCGCCCACGCCTGCTACGCGCGTCTCGCCGAGCAGGCGGCGACGGCCTAGGCCGGCGCACGGGACAGGGGGCAGAGTGCATGGGTGACCGCTGGCTGCAGCATGTCAACGTGAAGTTCCCGGCCGCGGCGGCGAGCGCCGGCGCGGTGGACCTGGCGCAGGCGATCCCGGTGTTCCACCGCTGGATCCAGGAGCAGGCGCTACCGGGATTGCTGATCGACGTCGCCGACTACCGTCACGTGCCGGAGGGACCGGGCGTGGTGCTGGTGGCGCATGAGGCGATCTACGGTCTGGACTTGGGCGGCGGCCGCCTGGGACTGCTGTACAACCGCCGCACGCGGCTGGACGCGGCGCCGGCCGAGGCGTTGCCGCAGGCGTTCCGGGCGGCCCTGGAGGCGTGCCGGAAACTGGAGCAGGAGTCCGAGTTCGACGGCGCCCTGAGCTTCGAAGGCGGTGCCTGCGAGGTGGTGGTCAACGACCGCGTCCTGGCGGCCAACGACGCCGCCACCGCCGCCCGCCTGCGCGCCGAGTTGGAGCCGTTGCTGGATCGCCTGTGGGGTGCCGGGAGCTACTCGGTGGATCCCCTGGGCGAGACGCGCGACCGCCTGGGCCTGAGCGCCCGCAGCAATGCCGCGCACACTACCGCCGACCTCCTCGGACGCCTATAGCACACCGTTACTTCTACTGGAGAAACCATGGACCTCGTCGATACGGGATTCGTCCTTATCTGCTCGGCCCTCGTGTTCCTGATGACGCCGGGCCTCGCCTTCTTCTACGGCGGGCTGGTCGGCCGCCACAACACCTTGACCATCATGGCCCAGAACCTGATCTCGCTGGGGCTGGTGAGCGTGGTGTGGATCGTGATCGGATTCTCGCTCGCCTTCGGCGATACCGTCGGCGGCATCATCGGCGACCTCAAGTACTGGCTGTTCCGGATCCCGGTCGACGAG
>JAKZWC010000141.1:0-15050 GCA_047515735.1 Spirochaetales bacterium
GCGCAGTGATATGCTGCTCCAGGTTGCGGGTCAGGGCACGCTGCAGGTTGACGTTGCGCTCGAAGTCCGTGATCGAGAAACGATCCACGTCGAAGACAGAAAAAGGATCGGTCTGCGGCGGAATCAGATCCTCACGAATCAGGATGGCGCGCAGCCGTCGCGCACTGTCCTGATCAGCCACCAGGATGCGGTTGTCGGCGGCAATCTGGTACTCGGCGCCTTCTTGGTCGAGGCGCGCCGCAATACGCAGGATGTCCTGCTGATCGCCGATGGGGGCGCCGATAAGGGCAACCATGTGCCTGCCGGCGGCGATGGGTCCATCGCCACGGGAAGCGCCGAGCAGCGTCAATGCAACGATCAAGGTGACCACCAACGCGCCCAGCGATAGCTTCTGAAGCTGGTTACAACGACCCCAGAGGCCGGCCGCCTGCTGCCACAGGCGCGCCCAGCGCTCGTTCATGTTCCCCTCCCAGGTTGCGCGAAGGCGCACCGAGACCCGGAGGGCAACCGGTACCCGCTACGCCTGCTTCACGCATCGTCTGTTATGTCCGTTGAGGTCGCTCTTTGTCAACTACAATGGGCAAGAAAAGTGTACCCCGACCGAGGCCACGTGGCAGCGAGGAGCGTTGACCTTTTGGCGTGCTACGCAGGCAAGTCGGTGGTCTTACCAGGACCTCCTTTTGGGTGCGATGGGGAACTGCCGCAGCCGCCGCAGCGGCGCACCGGTCCGGCAGCGAAGGCTACAGGATGTAGCGGGTAAGGTCGCGATCTTCGATAATCTTGCCGAGCCGCTCGTTCACATAGTCGGGAGTGATGGTAATGCTCTGGCCTTGCAAGTCCGGTGCGTTGAAGGAGAGCTCCTCAAGCAGCAGCTCCATGATCGTGTGCAGGCGCCGTGCCCCGATATTCTCGGTGCTGCGGTTCACCTCGGCGGCCAGCTCCGAAAGCCTGTCGACCGCGGCGTCGGTGAACTTCAGCGCTACCTCCTCCGTGGCCAACAGCGCCGTGTACTGGGTGATCAGTGCATTCCGCGGCTGCGTCAGGATGCGTCTGAAGTCGTCCCTTCCCAGGGCCGCGAGCTCGACCCGGATCGGGAAGCGCCCCTGCAACTCGGGAATCAGATCCGCCGGCTTGCTCATGTGGAAGGCACCCGCGGCGATGAACAGGATATGGGCCGTGTCGACGGTGCCCCATTTGGTGTTCACGGTGCTCCCCTCGATGATCGGCAAGATATCGCGCTGCACCCCCTCGCGCGACACGTCGGCTCCGCCACGGCTGTCCTTCGATGCTACCTTGTCGATTTCGTCGAGGAATATGATGCCCATCTGTTCGACCCGCTCGATGGCCAGTTCCGACACCCGGTCCTTGTCCACCAGGCGATCGATCTCTTCCGCCATCAGCACCTGCCGCGCTCGTCGCACCGGCACTTTCTTCTTTTTCTTGCGACCGCCGAACAAGCTGCCGAGGTTGCCGAGGTTGATGTCCATCTCTTCGAAGCTTTGTCCGGAGAAGATTTCGATGGCAGGACCGCTGCTGTCGCTCACGTTCACCTCTACCAGCTTGTCCTCGAGCTGTCCGGCCCGCAGCCGCTCACGAAACTTGGCCATAGTCCCGTTCTCCGGCTTGTCCGCCGCCGGCTCCGCTCGCTGCACCAATTGGGGCACGGCCGCCGGCGCAACCGCAGGCGGCTTCGGCTTGGGCTGCCCCAGACCCGGCAGCAACAGCTCGAGCAGCTGCTCTTCGACGCGGCTCTCGGCCTCTTCCTGCACCCCGGCCTGCAACTCCGCCTTGACCATGGAAATGGCCACCGAGGTCAGGTCACGCACCATGGACTCCACGTCACGACCCACGTAGCCCACCTCGGTGTACTTGGTGGCTTCCACCTTGACGAACGGAGCCCGGCACAGCTTGGCCAGGCGGCGCGCGATCTCGGTCTTGCCCACCCCCGTGGGACCGATCAGGATGATGTTCTTCGGCGCTACCTCGTCGCGCAGCTCGGGCGGCAGCTTGAGGCGCCGCAGGCGATTGCGCAACGCGATGGCGACCGCTTTCTTGGCCTTCTCCTGCCCGACGATATAGCGATCCAGTTCCCGCACGATCTCCTTGGGACTGAGCTGATCCAGGTCGACGCTCATGACAGCTCCTCGACGGCGATTTCAGAATTAGTGTAGACGCAGATGTCGGCGGCGATCTGCAACGAACGCACAGCGATATCGCGCGCGCTCAGTGGCGAGCTCTCCAGAAACGCACGGGCCGCGGCCAGCGCGTAGTTGCCCCCGGAACCGATGGCAATTACCCCATGGTCCGGCTCCAGCACATCACCGTTGCCGGAGATGAGCAAGGTCTGGCGCCGGTCCGCTGCCAGCAGCAGCGCCTCCAGCCGGCGTAGAATCCGGTCCGAACGCCAATCGCGAGCCAGCTCCACGCAGGCGCGGGTCAGGTCACCGTCGAATTCCTTCACCTTGCCCTCGAAGCGGTCGAACAGGGTGAATGCGTCGGCCGTGCCGCCGGCGAAACCAACCAGGATGGAGCCGTCGGCAACGGTGCGCACTTTGCGCGCGCTCCCTTTCACGATGGTCGCATCCAGAGTCACCTGGCCATCACCGGCCATGGCCACCGCCGCGTCGCGACGGACGGCTACGATAGTGGTTCCGTGCATGCTGCTGCTCATGGCTGTCCCTCTTCGCTCACCGGCGGCGATTCGTGCGGCTGCGGCGCCCGGTTCCCGCCGGCACGCGGATGGGCCGCACGATGTACCTGCTGCAAGCGCGCCAGACTGGTGTGAGTGTACACCTGAGTGGTGGCGATGCTGGCGTGACCGAGGAGCTCCTGTACTACCCTCACGTTGGCGCCGCCGTCCAGCAGATGGGTTGCAAAGGAATGCCGCAGACTGTGGGGGGTTACCCGCTTGTCGATTCCCGCCGCAGCGGCTGCCGCGGTGACGATGGCGCGTGCGCTACGGTCGCCGAGCCGGCCCCCGCGCCGGTTGTGAAACAGAGCGTACACCGAAATGCGCGCACTCTTCGAGAGGCTCGCGCCCCACTCCCCCAGCTGCGCCGCACGCCGCGGGAGGAACTCCTGCAGAAGCGTGCTGCACACGCTGCCGAAGAACACCACCCGCTCCTTGCTCCCCTTGCCCATGACCCGGGCCCGGCCGCGGGTCGGCTCCACGTCGCCTACGTCGAGGCCCACCGCCTCCGCAATGCGGCACCCGCTGCCGTACAGCAACTCCAGCAGCACACGGTCGCGCAGGGCCCAGAAATCGATGCCGTCCGCGGCCCGGCCGCCGGCATCCCCCAGCAGCTGCTCCGCCTCATCGGTGAACAGAAAGTCGGGGAGCCGCTTTCCGGTTTTCAGACCGCGCTGGGCCTGCGCCGGGTTGTCGCCCGGCAGGTTTGAGACCGTGGCCAGAAACCGATAGAAGCCGCGCACCGCCGACAGCGTGCGGTTGACGCTCGCGGCGCTGAGACCGGAACGGGTCAACTCGCCCACGAAGGCGCGCACCTGGCGGGACGTAGCGTGCTCCGCCGGTATCCCCGCACGGTCCAGGAAGGCGACGTAGCGGTAGACGTCTCCGCGGTAAGCGCGCACCGTCTGCGGCGAGTAGCCGCGCACCGCCCGCAGGTAGCGCAGGTATGCCGCAGCTGGAGCGTCAGGGGGACGTGGTTCCCTGACCCGAGAATCGTGGCCGGCGGCCGCTGCCTGTGCCTCGGCGCTCATCGTTTTCCGTGTTTCGGAGTGACCGTGCTGACTCATTTCCTTCGACCCGCGCCGTCGGGCGCTCGGAATGCGGCGGTTAGTTCGACGATCGGCAACCGATTCTCCTCATCCTCTCCCGTCGGCCTCGGCGGTGCTACCCTCTGCTGCGTCGGCCCCGCTTGCAGTTCCGACCCCGGGGGCTACATGAGACTCGAGGTACGAGCCGTGACTCGAGGCCACCTGACGCTCCTGCTCCAGCGCGAACATGCGCGCCAGCCAGGCGCCCGCGGCACGGTAGCGCGCCGGTGGCGTAGCGGCCGGTCGCACCGCGGACGCGTCCCGTCCGGCTTCCGTGGGGCCGCTGCCACGGCCGCTCAGCAACCCCAACTCGTGTAACAACTCCTCTGCGCCGCCGACCGATACCGCGCCGCTCTCCGCCAGCTCCCGGCTGCCGGCGCCGCGCGGGCCGCCAAGCGCAGCAGCCGCCACCAGCACCTCACGCCCCTCGTCGGCGGCGCAAGAGGCAGTGATCAGCGCCCCCGATCCGGCCGGAGCCTCGACCACCAGCACGCCGCGACTGAGCCCCGCGATGATGCGGTTGCGCAGGGGAAAGTGATGCGCATACGGAGCAGTGCCCGGGGGAAACTCACTCACCAGCGAGCCACGGCGCAGCACTTCCTGCGCCACCGGGCGACTGCTGTAGGGATAGACACGATCGACACCGCAGCCGAGTACGGCAACGGTCGCGCAGCCGTCTCCCCGCCAACCTGCCAGACTGCCGCGATGAGCCTCGAGGTCGACGCCGCGCGCAAGGCCCGATACCGTCGGGACACCCTTCAGTGCCAACTCGAAGCCGAACCTGAATGCCGTGCAGCGCCCTGCTCCCGTCGGTTGCCGCGTGCCCACCATCGCGACCGGCACCACCGCCGGCAGCAGTCGTCGCGCACCGCGCCAGAACAGCACGACAGGCGGATCGTGGATCTCCAGCAGGATCCGCGGATAGTCCGGCTCCCACAGAAAGGTGCATCCCAGTCGGCCACCGGTCAAGTGATCCCGGTCCGCCGTTGCCCGCTCCAGCCAGGCGGCCGGCGGCGGCAACCGCCGGCGCAGACCCAGCCGGCGCCGCAGCAGCAACCCGAGCTGAACGATGGAATAGTCCGCGAATTCCGCCAGTCGACAGTGTCCCAGGAGCTGGCACCGCTCTTGTGGCTTGAGGAACGACATGCGAGCCAGCGCCAGGGCGAACAGCTGGCGCGCGCCAAGGTCCGGCTCCGCCCACGTCACATTGTACACAACGGCGAGGCGACCGGCGTGCTTTCAAGCACCTGGGGACGTTCAACCGCGCGGATGGAAGCGGCGATGCTGTTGTCTGAGGTCCTCCCGCTCCACATGGGTGTAAATCTGGGTGGTGGTGATGTCGGCGTGGCCCAGCAGCTCCTGCACCGAGCGCAGGTCGGCGCCGCCGGCCAGCAGATGGGTGGCGAAGGAGTGTCGCAGGGTGTGCACCTTGGCCTGCAGACCGGCGGCGAGACTGACGGCGTGAAACCGCTTCCAGATGCCCTTGCGCGACAGGCGCCCGCCACGCTGATTGAGAAACACCGCGTCGGTGGCGGGAACCGCAACCGTGGAGCGCCGGCGCAGCCGAGGCCGGGCCTCGGCGAGGTAGCGACGCAGCCACGCGACCGCGGGTTCGCCCAGCGGCACGATGCGTTCCCGGGAGCCCTTGCCCAGAAGCCGTACGCAGGACTGCTCGAGGTAGAGCCGGGAACGGTCCAGCGCCACCGCTTCGCTGACCCGAAGCCCACTGGAGTATACCAGCTCGAACAGCGCGCGATCGCGGATACCGGCCGGCGTGGCGACGTCGATGGCCGCCAGAAACCGCTCAACCTCGGCCACCGAGAGCACCCGCGGGATGCGGCGCGGAGCCCGTGGGGGTGCCACGTCCGCTGCCGGGTTGGTCTGCTCCGGCGCTCCGCTGCGCCTTTGGTCCGCAGGAGCAGCCTCCGCCTCGAGGAAACGATACCAGGCGCGCAGCGCGCTGATCGCCTTGGCCAGGGTGGGACTGCCGGCTCCCTCCGCCTGCCGCTCCACCAGGTATCCGACCACCACGCCGGCCTCCGGCGGCGGCACCGGCTCGTGTCCGTCGGGCCGGCCGCGTGCCAGGAACAGGAGGAAGCGGCGCGCTTCACCGGCGTAGGTGGCGATGGTCAGCTCCGACAGGCCCTCCACCGAGCGCAGGAAATCGGCGAACTGGAGGGTGATCTGCTCAGCCTGCAAACCGCGTCAGGAAGTGGCAGCCTGGTTACTGCGCCCGTTGCCGTCGCTCTGCTGGCGGCGCCGCAACACCGTGGGGACACTCAGATCCTCTATCGACTCGGAGGCCGCATTCTCGCCGCTCTTGAGCAGGCCGGGACTCTTGCCCAGCCCCTTGTTGAGGTTCACCCACTCGTCGTAGGAGATGATCTCGGCGCCGCTGCTCGACTGCTGCGCCGCCGCCGAAACCGCTTCCCGGTTGAACCCGGTCGCGATCACGGTGACTCGAATCTCATCGTTCAGGGAGCCGTTGGTGGTCGTGCCGGAGATGATCAGGGCGTCGTGGGACGCGTTGGCGGTGATAATGTTGAGCACTTCCTCATACTCGGTAAGGCCCAGGTCGTCATCGCCGGTGACGTTGACGAGAATGCCCTGGGCGCCCTCGATGCGGGCGTCCTCGAGCAGCGGATTGTTGATCGCGTTGGTGGCGGCATCCACGGCGCGGTTATCGCCGGTACCGATGCCGATCCCCATCAGCGCATCACCCTGCCCCTGCATGATGGTGCGCACGTCGGCGAAGTCGATGTTGATGTCGCCGGGCACGGTGATCAGGTCGGAGATGCCCTGTACGCCCTGCCGCAGGACATCGTCCGCCAGCACGAACGCTTCCTTGATAGGCGTGCGGCGCTCGACGATCTTCAGCAGATGCTGATTGGGAATCACGATGAGGGTATCGACCTCCTTGCGCAGGCTATCGATTCCTTCTTCCGCCAGGGCCATCTTGCGGCGTCCTTCGAATTCGAACGGCTTGGTGACCACCGCCACGGTGAGGATGTCATGTTCGCGCGCGGTACGCGCAATCACCGGCGCCGCTCCGGTGCCGGTGCCGCCGCCCAGTCCGGCGGTGATGAACACCATGTCGGCCCCCTGCAACGCGCGCTCCAGAGCCTCCTGATCTTCCAACGCCGCCTTCTCCCCCACCTCGGGGATGCCGCCGGCGCCCAGCCCGGAGGTCAGCTTGCTGCCGATCGGCACCTTGGTGTCGGCCTGGCACAGATCCAGGGCCTGCAGGTCGGTATTGACGGCAATGAAGTGCACGTTGGTCAGGCCCGACGCGATCATTCTGTTGGTGGCATTGTTGCCGCCGCCCCCTACCCCGATCACCTTGATGTCGGTAAGGCTGGACGGTAGCTCTTCGTGTAGTTCAAAGGTCATGGTTCGCCTCTCCTGTTTTTCTGTATCCGGTGTTCACACGCAGCCGCTCCGCGGCTGCCCTCAGCTTGCTGTAGCGTCAAAAAAACTCCCCAAACCACTTTCTCATGCGAGCCCACACACTGGTGAAGCCCGCCTCGCTCGTGTTCATGTTGAGTTGCTCCACCCCCTGACGCGAGGCGCCGTACTGCACCAGACCGACGCCGGTGGCGAAGATCGGGCTGTGGTATTCGGGCACCAGTCCCCCGAGCCGGGCCGGAAATCCGATCCTGGCCGGGAGGCCGAAGATCTCGCTCGCGAGCTCCGCCGTACCCGGCATCAGCGCGCCGCCGCCGGTCACCACGACGCCCCCGCTGAGGCGAGTCAGATATCCGGCGGCTTCGATCTGGGTCTTCACGCTGCTGAGCATCTCCGACATGCGGGGCTGGATGATCTCGGCCAGCTCGCGGCGGGTAACGATGTGAGGGGGGCGTCCGCCGACTCCGGGAATGCTGGTCTCGGCGTCAGGTTCTTCCAGCGCCGACAGAAAACAGCAGGCGGCGTCGCGCTTTATCTGCTCCGCCGCCTCGCTCGGGGTACGCAGCATGATCGACAGATCGCTGGTCACCTGGTCGCCCCCCAGGGCCAGCACCTCGGTGTGATACGGCACGCCCTCGTGGTATACCAGGACATCGGTGGTGCCGCCGCCGAGATCCACCAGCAGCACGCCCAGTTCCTTTTCGTCGGTGGTCAGCACCGAGCGCGCCGCCGCGATCGGCTCCAGGACGATGTCGTTGACCTTGAAGCCGGCTCGATTCACGCAGCGAATGATGTTCTGGGCCGACGAGACGGCGCCGGTGACGATGTGCACCTCGGCCTCCAGACGCACGCCGATCATCCCTTGCGGACTGCGGATTCCGCTCTGACCGTCGACGATGTATTCCTGCGGAATGACGTGCAGTACCTCGCGGTCCATGGGAATGACGATGGCGCGTGCGGCATCGATGACCCGATCGATATCGTCCTTGTGTATCTCCCGCTTCTTTCCGGTAACGGCCACGACGCCGCGCGAGTTGACACCCTCGATGTGGCCGCCCGCGATACCTGCGTAGACGTTCTGCACTTCGCGGCCCGACATCATCTCCGCCTCTTCCATCGCCGAGGCGATCGCCTTCACCGTGGCGTCGATGTTGATCACCACCCCACGCCGCAAGCCGCGCGACGGGGTAATGCCGACCCCCGTGATCTCCAGGGTGCCCTGCTCTCCGATCTGACCGATGATCACGCACACCTTGGTGGTGCCGATATCGAGCCCGACGATCAGATCTTCACTCGCCATGGACGGCCCCCGGTGGTACGCGTGCGAGGCGGGTTCCTGGCGAACCTGGGCGAGCCGCGGAAGGGGCGCTGGATATCGCTACCGGCGTGCCGCTGCGCAGGTCCAACTCAGCCACGGCGGGCAGCACGTTGTCCGCGGCGCGCGCCTGAATCAGGTCCAGCAGCACGAACGCCTCCGCGAGCTGGTGAGCGCTCAGCCGGGGCCCGAAGCGGAGCACGGACTCGAACCCTATCGGGTAGAGCAAGGTGTCGAAGCCGGCCTGCAACGCTGCCAGGTCGAGCGGCGCGGCCGCTGAAGAGGCCCCCATGGGAACCAGACGCACCTCGGAGACCAGGGCGGCCAGCACCGGGTCGGCGGCGTGCAGCGCCTGCAGATCGGCCAGCACCCGGTGGAGCGCTTCCGGCAGATGCCGGCCGTGAGTCACGACCTCCGGCGTGAGACCGGTGAGCACCGGAACGTCGGCCGCGTCCTCGCTTCCCCAGAGCGCGGCTCCGGCCAGGAACACCAGACCGCCGGCGTCCACCAGCGCCGCGCGCACGGCCTCTCCCGGCGCGGAGGTCAGCGCCACCGCGACCGGTCTGCGTCCCGTGAGGGTGAGCCGCAGAGTATCGGGAAAGCGCAGCGCGACGGTGGCCTCGCTCACCAGCAGGTGATGCTCCAGCCGGGCGGCGATGGCCGCGGCGTCGAGGGAAAAGAACTGCTCGTTGCCGGTCAGACCGGCCATCGCCAGCACCTCGGCATCGCTGAGCGCCAGGTCGGTGGTCACGGCAACGGTGGTCAGGCGCAGGCGCGGCACCAGGAGCAAAAAGAAGACCAGCTCCAGGACGACCATCAGCACCAGGGTGGCAATTACCAGATGCAGCACCCGGCGCAGCCGACTGCGGCCGGCGCGCCGGGTGCCGTCTCCCGTGCTGTCCCCGACATCACCTCGGCCGGGCATGACGGCTTGACCGGCGACGCTGCTCACAGTTTCGCTCCGGTGGGATGCACCAGGCGCTGAACGTCGACCGGAGTCGCCGGCGTGGACGACCGTTGCCGCGACAGGCCTATCAGCAGCCCGCACATGGTGAAGGTGGTCAACAGCGCCGAGCCGCCCGAGGAAAAGAAGGGCAGCGGCAGCCCCGTGGCGGGGACCAGGCTGGAGACTACCGCCAGGTTGAGAAACGCCTGCGCGACGATGCTGGTGGTAAGCCCGAAAGCCAGATAGCGGGCGAAGCGATCCGGGTGGTGGCGAACGATCAGGTAGCCGCGCCATGCCACTATCGCGAACAGACCCAGAATCAGGATTACCCCCACCAACCCCAGTTCCTCGCCGGCGACGGCAAAAATGAAGTCGGAGTGGGCTTCCGGCAGCGGTCCCAGTTTCATGCTGCCGCGGCCGATCCCTGTGCCCCAGATGCCGCCGCGTGCCAGGGCGTCCCGTGCCGCCAGCACCTGGTAGCCGCTGCCGGCGGGATCGGCGTTAGGCTCCAGGAACGCAATCAGGCGCAGCACCCGATGCTCTTTGGACAGCAGCGCCATCAGTGCCAGGGGCGTGCCGACCATTGTCAGCGCCGCGAACAGGCCCAGTCGCACGCCGGCAATCCACAGCATTGCCATGGCCAGGAACACCAGAAAGATCGGGGTCGAGAAATCGTTCTGGAGGTACACCAGCGACGCGAACAGCGCCACAATGAGCATCGGCGGCAGGATGATGCGCAGGGTCTGACCGTAGGGACCCCCCAGCGCCGCACTGCCGGGCCGCTGGTCCCCCTTGCGATCCAGGATGTGGGCCAGGTACAGCACCAGGGCCAGCTTGGCCAGCTCCGACGGCTCGAACGACAGGCCGCCGACCAGGATCCAGCGTTGCGCTCCCAGCGCCCGCAGCCCGACGCCCGGAACGAACGTCAGGACGACCAGCGGCAGACTGACCGCCAGCAGCAGCGGCACCGCCAGGCGCACGTGGCGCAACTTGACCGCGGCCGCCACGGCGGCGGCGGCAACGCCCACGGCTACCCACAGCACCTGCCGGCGAAAGAAGCGCAACGGATCGTCGAACACGCGCTCGCCGTAGAAGTAGGAAGCGGACAGCAGCACCGCCAGGCCGCTGCCGGTGAGAATGATGAGGGTCGCCACCAGCACCGTGTCGCTCGGCATCGACTCGAGCCGCAGCAGGGTATTCTGCAGTCCGATCCGGGCCGCGGCATTGCGCAGCAGGCGCCGCACCGGACGCCGCGCGGCGCCCAGGTGGGCCGGCTGCGCCGACTGCGGCACCGCGGACAACTTCAGCATCGGCTGCCCGCGGCGCCGTCTGACCTGCGCCAGCCACCGCTCGGACATCAGCGCACCGTCTCCGGCAGCGTCATGCCGCCGCCTGCAGCGGCGCCACGAGCCGGTCCAGGGCCACGCCGCGGGAGCCTTTGAGCAGCACCGTGTCGCCACGGCGCACGGAGTCGAGGACCGCTTCCTCCAGCTCCTCGTACCACGTGGTCCAGAGCACCGGGCGACCGTAGCCCGCGGCCGCCAGCACCTCCGCCGTGGCCGCCGTCTCTGCGCCGAACAGAAACACCGCGTCCGGTTCCGCGGCAGCGATCAGCTCGCCGAGGTCCGCGTGCGCGTGCGCGGTGGCGTCTCCCAGTTCCAGCATGCTGCCGAGGACCATCAGAATCCGCCCGCACTCGGGCAACTCGGCCAGAAAGCGCATGGTCGCCGCCATCGACTCCGGGTTCGCGTTGTAGGCGTCGTTGACGATGGTGCAGCGGCCGCGAATCACCTGCGAACGTCCGGGCACGGGCCGAACCGCCTCGATGCCGCGCTGGATTGCTGCCGCACATACTCCCAGGGTCGACGCCACCGTGATTGCGGCCAACACGTTGGTGACGTTGTGATTGCCAAACAGAGGGAAGTGAATCTGGAGCCCCTCCCAGTTGATGACGGAGCCATCCAACCCCAGAGATTCACTTCCCTCATATCCTTGCGTTGTAGTGGGTCCGAAGCGTACCAGCGCCACCTCGGGCGGCAGGCGCAGGCGCTCGGCGGTCAGCAGCGGCTCTCCCTCGGGAACGAAGGCGCAGCCGCCGCGCTGCAGGTAGACGAACAGCCTGCTCTTCTGCGCCGCGACGTGGCAGCGCGAGTGCAGGAATTCCAGATGGGCGCTGCCGATACCGGTGATCAGGGCGTAGTGGGGCAGCGCGAGCCTGCCCAGCAGGTCCATCTCCCCGGTGTGGTCGATGCCGACCTCCAGTACCGCCAGCCGGTGGTGCGGCTCGATCCCCATGATCGCCAGCGGCAAGCCGATGTCGGAGTTGAAGTTGCGCTCCGTTTCGTAGGTTGCGGCATGCTGTGCCAGGATCGAACCGAGGATGTGGCGGGTGGTAGTCTTGCCGTTGGACCCGGTCACGGCGATTCGTGCCGCGGAGCGGCGCGAGCGATGGTCGGCGGCAATTCGGTGCAGCGCCATTAGTGGGTCTTCGGTTATCAGCAGTACCGCCCCGTGGCGGTTCGCCTGCGCCTGCAACTCGCCGCGCCTGCGTTGCCACTGCGCGGCGGCGATCAGGGCGGCGCTGGCACCGCCGGCAAACGCGTCCGCCAGGAAGTCGTGGCCGTCCGCGCGCGCACCCACCAGAGCCACGAACAGAGCGTGCGGCTGCGCGCGCCGCGAATCCACCACGACGTGATGAATGGGCTGCGTCTGCACGGCGGACCACTCCTCCCGAGTCCACGGCAGGGCATCGGCAACCCGGGCCAGCTCGGCGACGGTGAAGGTCATGGACTGCCCTCGCCGCGGGCCGGCGCCTCCGGCACGGCGAACTGAACGATCAGCCGGCTCCCGTCGTCGATGCGCTGCAGGCCGAGCTCTCGGGCAACGGCCTCGAGGTGCTGCGGCGAGCGCAGCGCGACGACGGCATCCATCACCTGCTTATTGCGCTCATGCCAGCGGCGCTGCTCCTGCTCCAGCGATCCCACCGAGTGCAGCAGCCGTTCATAGCGATAGCCCTGCCAGGCGCCGAGCATCAGCGCGGCGCCGAGCAGCGCGGAGGTCAGAAACAGCAGCGCCCGCCCCGTGGGCGTATCGGTGCGCACCATGGCGGCCGCAAGCGCCTGCAGCCGGGGAGCCCGGTCGCCGGGCGACGGCTGGCGGCCACCGGGAAACTGCCGGCTGCGCCGACCAGGTGGCTCGAGCCGGCCCGCGAACGGCGCCACGGGTGCCGGCCGTGGGACGCTAGCCATGATCGCCTACCTTGCGCGCCACCCGCAGCCGGGCGCTGCGCGCACGCGGATTGTGCTCCAGCTCTCGCGGGGCAGGTCGTAGCGGGCGCCGCGTGAGCACCTCGAGGGTGGCCGCACCACCGTCCTCCGGGATCCTGGCAGCGTCACGTAGCCGTTGTTTGACGATGCGGTCCTCCAACGAGTGAAAGGCGATGACGCCGAGACGGCCGCCGGCGGCCAGCCGGCGGATGGCGAGAGCAAGGCCCTGCTCCAGGCGTTGCAGCTCATCATTTACGGCGATACGCAGAGCCTGGAAGGCACGAGTGGCTGGATGGACACCGCGGTAACGCTGCTCGCGGGGATAGATCCGCCACACCACCTGCTCCAACTCGTCGCTGGTGCGGAACGGACGCTGGGCGCGCTGGCGGACGATGGCTCGCGCCAGCCGGCGAGCGTGGCGTTCCTCCCCAAATTGGTGGAAAAGATCCGCCAAGGATGACTCCGGCTCCTCATTCAGAATATCGGCCGCGGTGCGTGGCAGCTGATCGGTCAGACGCATGTCCAGCGGTTCGACGCCACGGAAGGAGAAGCCGCGGCCGCTGTGGTCGAAGTGATAGCTGGCCAGTCCGAGGTCGAGCAGCACGAGCTGTGCGCTGCCGTGACGGCGCGCCAGCACGTCCGCAAACCAGCCGTGCTCGAACTGCACGCGGCCTCCGAACCGGCCCAGATTGTGACGTGCCCGCTCGAGCATACGCTCGTCCACGTCCACCGCCAGCAGGGCGAGCGACGGATAGCGGTCGAGGAACCGCTCAGCGTGTCCGCCGTCACCTACCGTGCCATCGATCATCAGTCCGCCCGCCTCCGGGGCCACCAGCCACTCGAGACACTCCTGCGCCAGCACCGGTTCATGTCGCGCAGCATCCGTTCGCACCCTCACCTGCCTCTCCCGAAGGTGAACGCGACGCCGAGCTCCTCGGCGGCCTTCTCGATCTCACCTTCGTGCTCCTCCATGTAACTTGCGTAGGTCGCTACGTCCCAGATCTCCAGGTAATTGTCCATTCCCAGGATCGTGCAGTCCTTCTCCAGGCCGGCGAACTGGCGCAACGACTGCGGCACCGCGATCCGTCCGCTGCGCCCGATCTCCACCTCCTGCGCGGGTGCCAGAATGCGCCGCTGAATGAGCCGCGCATTGGCCTGGAACGGCGACAGGGTGGCGAGGTTCTGCGAGCAGTGGCGCCACACCTCGGCGGGGAACAGCCACAGGCAGCGATCCACGCCGCGGGTCAGGATCATCACGTTGCCGGTGATCTCGGCGCGCACCTTGGCGGGCACCATCAGGCGGCCCTTCTCATCGAGGGCATAGAGGAACTCACCCGTCATCATGCTCGCTCCTAGCGACCGGCTGCACCGCCGACTCCCACGGCGGTTGCGTCGATGGCCGTATCTACAGAAGAATCTGGGCTATAGAGCCACGTAGAGCCAGTTTCTCCCACTTTTTGCCACCAATTGTCCACAATAGTACCGCAGGCACCGATACTGTCAACCACTTGACACCGAATGTGCGTATTTCCCGCGTGGGCTGCGCACGACTACTCAACTCTTGTGTAGTATTGGCCCTGCGCCGCCCGCCGGCTATGGTGACGGCGACTGTCGTCCGAGATTGGATTGTCGTTGTACCGGGTACACTTCAAATGGAAGGGAAAGGAAGTACAGCTCTCCGCCAAGAGCCTGGATCTGACCCATCCTTACTTCGTTTCCATCAAAGACATAGTCTTTGAGCGAGACCAGCAGATCATCATCAACCCCTCGGCGGAGGACGTGCGGCGCACCTTCGGCGGTGCCGAGCATCTGATGATCCCGTTCCAGACGGTGTCCCTGATCGAGCAATTCCCGGAGTCGGCGGCGAGCCGGATCCGTCCCTTTACGCTGGTCGACGACGAGGACGACGCCGACACCGACACCGACGACTCCTCCCCGTAGTTGTCAACAGGCGTGGCGGGCGAGCAGATCCGCCGCGTGCCGCAGAGACACCTCGACCGAGTCGTCGCCGGACAGCATCCGGGCCACCTCCGCTACCCGTTGACGGCCGCTGACGGCGGCTACACCCGTTACCGTACGGCCCTCCCGTTCGCGCTTGAACACCCGCAGATGGGTATGGGCTCTAGCCGCCACGGTTGCCAGATGGGTGATGCACAGGATCTGACGTCGCTGCGCCAGCCGCGACAGCTTGTCCCCGACGGCAATTGCCACCGCGCCGCCGATGCCCGCGTCCACCTCGTCGAACACCAGGGTAGCCACCGGATCGCTGTCGGCGAACACCGACTTGAGGGCCAGCATGATCCTCGAGATCTCGCCCCCCGAGGCGATTGCGCGCAGCGGC
>JAKZWC010000142.1:0-7720 GCA_047515735.1 Spirochaetales bacterium
GTGCTCTTCCAGGCCGGCCAGGACACGACGGTTGTAATCGGCAAGCAGCTCCGGGGAGAGGCGCGGCGACCGGCCACCGCCGATCTCACGCCAGATTGCATCGCAGGCGTCCAGGATGTTGTCCACCTCGCGGCCCAGGTACTCCTGCGACAGCGGTAGCTCGAGCTGTGCCTCCAGCCGCGCCCTGACCTGTGCTTCGCTCAGCGTGTTGCCTTCGATCGCGGTGGTGGCGCGGGCACCTCTGGAGAGGTACAGCCGGTACATCTCGGCAGCCTCCAAGGGAGGCAGGGCAGCGTCGGCGATCTGCCGGCAGCGCGCCACGGCCTGTCCCAGCAGCGACCACACACGCGGCGCGGCGGGCCGCAGATCGATAGTGAAGTTGATCCACGGATGGCTCTGTTCGTATGTGCGTCCGTTTCCCACGTGAGTCTGATCTCCGAAAGGGATTTTAGCACAGAGAATGTCCGTGTCGGTGTCCCGTCGGAGCGGCTGCCCTGGACCGGCGCCACTCCGCTGACCGAATCGTGGAGGGGGTCGGCTGCCCTCCGTGGTACCGGTGCGGAAGGAGTTTGCGGCCTCTACGATCGTCGACTTGCCGTTGACCGTGGACGCGGCGCTGGCCGCCGGCGGGCTGGCGCACATGGTGCGTCCGGGGCAATGCGCGGCGCTGGGGTTGGGCAGCCGCGGCAGGGGAAGGAACGTAGGAGTGCGTGGTAGGATGCCGGGGCGGAGGGGAGAAGAGTGCGAATCGTGTTGGGGACGATGACGTTCGGGCGGCGTATGGACCTGGCCGCGGCCGGGCGCGCGGTGGCGGCGAGCTCGACACGGCGTTCATGTACGGCGGCGGCGACACCGAGAGGATCCTCGGAGAGATCCTGGCGCAGCGCGGTTGGGAGGGCATCACCCTGGCTACCAAGGCACATCCCGGCGCAGCGCAGGGCACGCCGTCGCTGCGTCCCGAGGAAGTGGAACGGCAGCTTGCCGGTTCGCTGCAGCGGCTGCAGTGCGACGCGGTCGACCTATTCTATCTGCACAGCCCGGACAACGACACGCCCCTGGAGCGGACGCTGGAGACATGCGCGCGGCTGCACGCTGACGGCAGGTTCCGTCGCCTGGGGCTGAGCAACTACGCCGCCTGGCAGGTGGCGGATGCGCATCACCTGTGCAGCCGCCACGGCTGGCCGCTGCCCGAGGTGTACCAGGGCATGTACAACGCGGTGACCCGCGACGTGGAGCCTGAACTGCTGCCGTGCCTGCGCCACCTGGGCATGAGCTTCTACGCCTACAATCCGCTCGCCGGCGGCCTGTTGACGGGGCGCTATCTCGGCGCGACGGCGGTACCTTCCGAGGGCCGCTTTCGCGAGCAGGCCAACTACGTGCCGCGCTACTGGAAGCGCTCCTACCTGGCCGGCATGAAGGGGGTGCAGGCGGCGTGTGAGGCCGCGGGGATCAGCATGCCGGCGGCGGCACTGGCCTGGATGCGTCACCACGGCAGCCTGGACGCCGCCGCCGGCGACGCCGTCATCCTCGGGGCCAGCACCCTGGAGCAGCTCGCCGTCAACCTCGACGCCTGCCGCACCGGTCCATTGGACGACGCTCTGGCGGAGGCGTTCGATGCCGCCTGGGAGACCTGCCGCCCCGACTGTCCCGCCTACTTTCGCACCTGACAGCCGCGATTCCTCACCGATCGGACCGCGGCGCGCCGGCGCGGCGTCAGCGGCCGGAGTCGCCGCTGCCGGTGATCGCCTGTAGCAGCCGCAGCGTGGTGAGACAGTCGCCGAGAGCGCGCAGGTGCGGCTTGGCGATGGGGACTCCCTCGCGCCTTACCGCCTGGCTCAGAGCCCAGCGCCGCCAGCCGTCGCCCTTCGCGGCGCGCGTGCCGGAGTACTCGGCGTAGAGCACCTGCGCGCACTCCCAGGGGACTTCCGGCAACTCCCGCTCGTGGCCGACAGCGGTGCGGTACAGCCGGCGGTGCTCAAGCGGCGCGTCGTAGGCCAGCACCACTGCGGCCGCGGCCAGGACCGCCGCGATCTCCTCGTGCACCGCGGGGTAGCGGGACGCCTGCAGCCGCTGCAACTCGTCGCGATCGAGCCCGTGCGCGGAGATCGCTTCGCGGGTGATGGTCCCGGTAGGCAGCATGACGCGGTCCAGCCGCACCGCCCCCGTGGTATCGATCAGGGCCAGCTCGATCACCTCGGCGCTGGGCTGGAAGCTGGTCGTCTTGGCGGCCGCGATCAGCACGTCGTTGCGCCCCAGCAGCTCCCGCGCCCGGTCCTGGGCGCGCTGCGCGGCCGGCGCCAGCGGCCCGCGCGCCCGCTTGCGACTGGCGCGGATCCGCCGCCGGCGCATCACCACACGGGCGACGGGATAGAGGACGCCGAGCGCTACGAGAAGCGTGATGACAAGGAACGGACTCATGCCCGAATTCGTACTCGCCGCCGCACCACGTCGGTCACCGCCTCGATCTCACCCCGCCGCCCGGCCGCCGGTACTGCATCCTAGCGGAGGAACAGACCGAAGCGGTCGTGCACGAACCAGCCGGTGTCTCCAGGACTCTGGCGTACTTGCATGCGGCAGCTCCTTTGGGCGGCGCGGCCCGTTATTCGAACACGACGCGGTAGTCGAGCGGCTGATCGAGCACCAGAATGCGCAGCAGCGGGATGGTGATGAGCACGCTGCCATCATCCAGCAGCTCGCCGCCGTGCTGCTCCACGACGCGGCCCTCGACCTGCACCCGAATCTTCACCTCGGAATCGACGATCGCTGGCGGGCCGTCGTCGCCGAGCACGAACTGCATCATCTCCAGGTACTCGCCGTCGCTGACCTCCAGATCGGGCTGCGGGCCGAGACTGATCACCAGGGGATGCTCCAGCACCGGGAACAGAGCGGTGAGCTGATGATAGTTGTCGCTGTCGAGGTGCACGCTCAGGGTTCGGCGCTTGCTACCGGTGAGGCTGATCAGCGGTGTCGTGTCTACGCCCGGCTCAGGCGCTGCAGGTTCAAACGCCGCCTGCAGATCGGCGAAGGTCAGGAGCAGCTCAAGCTGCTCCGGCGCCGGCGTGGCGATCCGTGCCGCCTCCACCCCGGGCCACTCGGCGATGGCCGCCTCCACCTCGGAGACGTCGAACAGCGCCTCGGAAGGATCCTCGGAGGCCTCGACCTCCCCGGCGATCTCCGCCAGGGCCAGCAGGTAGTCGATGAACACCGGGTGCAACTCGACCCGCACCTGGGCCTCGCCGGCGCCGTTCAGGCGCACCGCGATCTCCTGGTCCACGCTGCAGCCGGCCACCAACAGGCTCGCGGCCAGGAGCGCTACGGCGAGGAGGCCCGGAACGCCGCCGGGCACGGTCCGTGGTGCCGTCACGCCGCCAGCTCCTGCAGGATCAGGCAGTACGCCTCTTGCGCGCGGCGGAAACTGGCCAGCCGGAAGAACTCGTCCGGCCCGTGGGCGCCCTCGTCGTCGAGCGCGAAGGAGAAGCCGATGGTGTGGATGCCCAGCTCCTCCAGCAGCAGCCCGCAAACCGGTATGCTGCCGCCGGTGCCGGTAAGCAGCGGCGCCACTCCGTAGAGCCGCTCCAGCACCGCCGCCGCGGCCCGGTTGCCGGGGTGGTCGGCGGGCACCAGGTAGGGCGCGCCGTGCACGTCGCTGGGCTCGCAACTCACCCGCACGCCGGCCGGCGCATGGCTTCGCAGGTGGGCGCCGACCAGCTCCAGGATGCGCGGCGGCTGCTGGTCGGCCACCAGCCGGCAGGTGATCTTGGCGTGGGCGGTGGCCGGCAGCACGGTCTTGGTGCCGGCGCCCTGGAAGCCGCCCCACATGCCGTTCACCTCCAGCGTGGGCCGGATCCACTCCCGCTCGTAGGTCGACCAGCCGCGCTCGCCGTACAGGGCGGGGGCACCGGTAGCGGCCAGGTACGCCGCCTCGTCGAACGGCACCCTGGCGTACTGCCGGCGTTGCTCCGGCGTCGGCTCCGCCACATCGTCGTAGAACCCGGCCACCGCCACCCGGCCGGCGCCGTCGTGCAGCCCGGCGATCAACTCGGCCAGGGCATGCAGCGGGTTCTGGATCGTGCCGCCGTACATGCCGGAGTGCATGTCGTTCTGCGGCCCGCTGACGTCCACCTGCAAGGCGCAGATGCCGCGCAGCGACAACAGCAGCGTCGGCTCGCGCTCGCTCCACTGGGAGCCGTCCGCCGACAGCGCCAGGTCGCACGCCAGCAGCTCCCGGTTGGCGCTGACGAAGGCACCGATCTGCGGGCTGCCGATCTCCTCCTGGCCCTCCAACAGAAACTTGACGTTGACCGGCAGCGCGCCGCGGGTACGCAGCAGCGCCTCCACGGCGACGATGGGCGCGAACATGTTGCCCTTGTCGTCGGAGGCGCCGCGGGCGTAGATGCGGTCGTCGGCCAGCCGCGGCGCGAACGGCGGGTTGCTCCAGCCGTCCTCGACCACCGCGGGTTGCACGTCGAAGTGGCCGTAGATCAGCACCGTGGGAGCGCCCGGTGCGTGCAGCCAGTCGCCGTACACCACCGGGTGGCCGCCGGTCGGCAGGGTCTGCACGTGCTCCAGCCCGACGGCCTCGAGCCGCGCGTGCACCCAGGCGCCGGCCGCGGCCACGTCGGCGGCGTGCGCCGGGAGGGCGCTCACGCTGGGTATGCGGATGAAGGCGAGCAGCTCGTCGACCACGCTGCCCTGATGCTCGTGAAGATATTCTTTCCAGTCCATGAAATCCCGAAGTGCTGGCGCTTACGATACACTAGGCGCAGGTTCCGCTCAATCGGCCGGGCAGCGCGGTACAGGGCGGGCATACCAAGGAGCATGCGGATGCAGTTGCGGGAGACGTGGGATCTGGAGGTGATCTTCGCCGGCGGTTCCGGTTCGCCGGAGCTGGCCGGGTTTCTGCGCCGGCTGGAGCAGGGCCTAGATGCCTTGGCCGGACAGGTGGCCGCGCTCGGCGAGGAGCCGGGGGAGTGGGCGGCGGCGATCGCCGCCTGGCAGCAGCGGGCGGCGGAGCTGGGGGAGGCGTACAGCTTCGTGGAGTGCCTGGCCGCGGCCGACGCCGCCGACGCGGTAGCCACCCAGCTCGGCGGCCGCCTGGACGCCCTGGAGGCGCGCCTCAAGACCGTCGAGGTGGAGATCGACACGCGCCTGCTGCGGCTGTCGGATGCCGCCTGGCGGCGCGTGGGCAAGCAGCCGGGACCGGCCGCCATCGCCTTCTTCCTGGAACAGCAGCGCACCCTGGCGCGGCGCAAGATGGACCCGGAGCGCGAGTCGCTGGCCGAGACCCTGGCCGCCAACGGCTACCACGCCTGGAGCCGGCTGTACGACAAGCTGGCCGGCTCGCTGCGGGCCGAGGTGAGCGAGGACGGCGCGCGCCACAGCCTCTCGATGGGGCAACTGGCGCACCGGCTGGAAGACCGCGACCGGGCGGTGCGCGCGGCCGCGTTCGCCGGCATGGAGGGAGCCTGGCGGGGGGTGCAGGACCTGGCCGCCATGGCGCTCAACAGCCAGGCCGGGTTCCGCCTCAGCCTCTACGCCGGCCGCGGCTGGGACTCGATCCTGTGGGAGCCGCTGCATCTCAACCGCCTGCAGCGCGAGACCCTGGATGCGATGTGGGAGGCGATCGCCGCCCGGAGCGCGGGCCTGCTGCCCTACCTCGACGCCAAGGCGCGGCTGCTGGAGGTGGACCGGATGCGCTGGGCCGACCTGGTGGCGCCGGTCTCGCGCAGCGAGCGCCCGTTCGACTACGGCGCTGCCGCCGACTATATCGCGGAGCGCTTCGCGGCCTTCGGCGGCGACCTCGGGAAATTCGCCCGGCACGCCTTCGCCGAGCGCTGGATCGAGGTGGAGGACCGCCCCGGCAAGGCCGCCGGCGGCTTCTGCACCGACCTGCCGCTGAGCCGGCAGACGCGCATCTTCATGACCTTCGGACGCACCTTCGGCGGCGTGTCGACATTGGCCCACGAACTCGGCCACGCCTACCACGCCTGGCTGCTGCGCGAGCGGCCCTATTTCGCCACCGGCTACCCGATGGCCCTGGCCGAGACCGCCAGCACCTTCTGCGAGACCCTGATCATGGACGCCGCGCTGGACGCCGCGGCCGGCGCGGAAGAGCTGGCGCTGCTCGGAAACATCGGCGACGAAGCGGTGGCGATGCTGATGAACCTGCGCGCGCGCTTCCTGTTCGAGACCGCCTTCTTCGAGCGCCGCGAGCAGGGCCCGCTGACCGCCGACGAGCTCAGCGAGCTGATGGTGACGGCGCAGCGCGAGGCCTACTGCGACGGGCTGGCGGCGGACGGCTACCACCCCCTGTTCTGGGCCTCGAAGCTGCACTTCTACATCACCGGCATGCCCTTCTACAACTTCCCCTACGTGTTCGGCTACCTGTTCAGCAACGGCCTCTCGGCGCGCGCCCGCGGCGAGGGCCCCGCCTTCGCGACAGCCTACGCCCGCCTGCTGCAGGACACCGGCTCGATGACCTGCGAGGAGCTGGCGCACAAGCACCTGGGCGAGGATCTGACCCGGACCGCCTTCTGGGAAGCCGCCGTGGACCGGGTGCTGGAGGTGGTCCCCCGCTTCACCCGCGCCGCCGAGCAGGCCCGCTAGCGCCGCCGGACCGCATCGGAAGGTGGCACCAACACGTCAAACAAGGGGTCAAGTAAGGTGTCAAGTATTTGACTATGAAATGCTTAACTATATAATTTATAGAAAATTGCAACGTCAAATAAGCGGTCAAATAACAGGTCACAATACTGATGGATTGGGAGCGGTTCAAATTCGACTACCGGTTACAGGTCCATAACCCGAGGCTGCTGACCACCATTGAAGCGTACCGGGAGGCGGCTCACAACTTGGTGTTACCGACCGAATGGCGCGACGAGCTCGGCCGGCTCAATAGGATACGGGCGGTTCACGGAACCACTGCTCTGGAGGGCAATCCGCTGTCGGAAGAGCAGGTGGCGGAATTGTTGGACGACCGCAATACCGAGCGGCAACGGACGCGGGAGCAGGCCCAGATCAGGAACGCGGGCAACGCTCAGGACTGGGCCCGGTCCAGATTCGCTGGCGGCGAGACGCCACTGAGACTGGAGGATGTCCTACGGATGCATCGGCTGATGACCCGCCATTCCGACGAGACAGACAACGTACCCGGTAGATTCCGCCGTCACCGTGTGGTTGCCGGGACACCCGCGCTCGGCGGGGTGCATCGCGGAGCTCCGCCCGAGGACGTCCCGCAATTGATGGAGGGGTTCGTGGCGCTTGTCGATTCCGCCAGGATGCAAGGCGAGCATCCGGTGATCCGTGCCCTGCTCGCCCATTTCTTCTTGGTGACCATCCATCCGTTCGGCGACGGCAACGGCCGCGTCTCCCGGCTGGTGGAGGCGGCGATCCTGTTCAAGGGCGGTTACAACGTGCACGGATTTTACGGGTTGTCCAACTACTTCTATCGCAACGGTGACGAGTACAAGAGGCGCCTGCAGGAGTGCCGCAAGACACAGCCGTTCGATGTCTCGCCATTCATGAACTTCGCCCTTGACGGGTTCGCCGCCGAACTCGGCGGGATCAACAACTTCATCAAGACCAAGCTGAACCGGCTGGTGTACCGCGACACCATGTTGAAGGCATACAACCGGAGAGCGGGTAAGCGACGCCGGGTACTCAACGACCGGGAGTTCCGCCTGCTGACTTTTCTGATCGATGAGACCGAGCCGGAAGATCC
>JAKZWC010000143.1:0-2719 GCA_047515735.1 Spirochaetales bacterium
GAGCCACAGCGGCATCCACTCGTAGTCGGGCACGCCGATCCGGGCATCGCCGAAGTCGATCAGCGTCGACACGGTCCACCGCTCCTCGTGCTGTTCCAGCAGTACGTGCTCGGCGTTCAGATCGCCGTGCACGACAACGTGAGACACGGCGTGGGCAGCAACCACGGCTTCATCCAGCACCGTCTCCAGCGCACCTGCGACGCGCGGCACGATCAACCCCCGGTCGACCAGCTCGGGCAGGACCTGCCGCTGGCGCCGCTGCACGAGGGCGTCCCAGGCCTCGCCCTTGTCGATGGCGGCCAGCGGTTGCGGATCGATGGCATGCAAACGCCTCACGGTGCTGCCGGTCTGTGCCGCAACGTCCAGCAGGGCGGCACGTGGCAACTCCGGTCGCAGCTCGTCCAGGGGGCGGCCGGCGCAGAACTCCAAGGCGAGGTAGCTCCAGTCCCTCCGGTCCCGCAGCACCCCCACGGCCCGGACGGCCGGTACCGGCACGACGACGTCGCGCTCCAGCAGCTCCATCAGCCCGCGCTCGAAGGCGAACTCCGGCCAGAACGGACTGTAGATCTTGATCACCACGCGCCGGTCGAGGATGAACACCGCGTTGGTGTTGGATGCCGGCGCCTCGATCCGGTCGTAGGCGATCCCCTCTCGCTCGCAGATCGCATCGACGGCGGGTTTCCACACCGCGACGTCGTCGAACAACGACGCCCACTGCGCCCAGGTGTCGATCGGCGGCAGCAGGAAGGACAATCCGATCCCCTAAGCGGAGTCGGAGGGGAGGGTGATGTCGGGGAGCGGAAAGCGGTCGCCGGTGGCGTCGATCCACTCGGCCAGCAGGCGGTGGCAGCGCTCCTTCTGGTCCTGGAAGGAGGCGTCGTAGACGTAGTTTGCCTGCTCGTAGGGGTCGGCCGCGGTATCGAACAGCAGCCAGTCGGTGCCCGGGGTGCAGGCGTACTTCCAGCCGTCACGGGTCACCACCCCGCGCCACGGCTGGCTGGTGGTGTGGCGGTGCGGCTTGGGCGGAATCTGCTGCAGGAACGCGCTCTGCGGCTCGGCCTCGGGCCGCGGCGCGGCGCGATACTCCGGGGCGTCCGGCAGGATGCAGTGGGCGGAGTAGTCGTGCCCGACCATGCCCGCCGGGGTGTCGATGTTGCACAATCCGAGGCTGGTCGGCGCGATGTCGACGTGGTTGATCACGGCGTCGGTGGCGCCCACGCGCATGTTGTAGGCGCCGCCGGCGCGATGGACGATGAACGGCACCCGGATCGACTCCTCCCACGGCGTCGATTTCCCGTACTGGCCGTGGCTGCCCATCATGTCGCCGTGGTCCGAGAAGAACACCACGTAGGTGTCGCGATCGACGCCCATCTGCGTCAGCGCCTGGCGGATGCGGCCGATGTTGTAGTCCAGGTTCTCGATCATCGGGTAGTAGCCGGCGAGACGGAACCGGGCGCGCTCCTGGGCGGCGGGGGAAGCCGGCACGTTGGGGTGCAGGCGGATGGCGGCCGGGTGGATGCGGGGCGCGCCGTAGGAGGGATTGGTCGGCGGCACGTTGGGGCCGTGCGGCGGCTGCACGGAGAGCACGGCGAAGAACGGCTGGTAGTCGGGGCCGGAGTCGGCGGGGGTGAGCCCGCCGCGGCCTGAGCTGCCGTTGGGACCGGCGCCGACGTGGCTGCGCAGGTGCTCGATCAGCAGGTCGCTCAGGGCGTCGGTCTCGTAGCCGGGCAGCCGCTGCGGCGTCCCGCCGGCGGAGCCGTGCACGTAGCACTCGTGCTGGTTGTTGTTGTTCTCGTAGCCCATCCAGTAGTGGAAGCCGCCGCGCCGTTCCGGTGGCACGTAGTGCTCGCGGTCGTTGCTGCCGTCGAGGTGCCACTTGCCGACGTGGGCGGTGTGATAGCCGGCGGCGCCGAAGGCGTGCGCCACGGTGGGGATCTCCGGCGCCAGCGCCGAGGGGGTGCGGATCACCCCGGTCTGGTTGGGGTAGCGGCCGCTGAGCAGGGCGCCGCGGAACGGCGTGCACCACGGGGCACCGGCCACGGCGCAGTCGAAGCGCATCCCCTCGCGCGCCAGGTTGTCGATGTTGGGCGTGAATACGTTGCGGTCGCCGCGGTAGCTGGTGGCGTGGGCGCGGTGCTGGTCGCCGAAGATCCACAGCACGTTCGGCGGCCGTGGGGTGCGCAGGGTGAGGCGTTCGTCCATTGCTGCCGTTGCCTTGCAGCTACACGCGGTCCGGAAAGGAGCGCCCGTGCACCTGCTTGAAGGGCGGCATCTTGGGAGCGTCGGTCACCGTCTCGTCCTTCCAGGAATTGGCGCGCATGTAGTGGATGGCATAGGCGCGGCGGCGCTGGGGAGACGAGTTGGCGCTGCTGGTATGCAACGTCAGGCTGTGATGGAAGCTGATGCCGCCGGCGCGTACCGGCACCGGCACCGCCGGCCAGGCTTCCGTCTCCAGGTCGTCGGTGAAGTGAGCGAGGCGCCCGCTGCTCAGCATTCCCCAGCGCTGGGTGCCGGGAACGAAGCGCAGGCAGCCGTTGTCGAGGGTGGCGTCGTCGATGGCCGTCCAGGCCGTGACGAGATCCATCGGGAAGATATCCCGCCACGAGGCCGAGTCCTGATGCCAGGGCTGCGCCGAACCGGTGACCGGCGATTTCATGAACAACTGGTCACCGTACATCTTGATGTCGTCGGTGCCGAGCAGGTCGGCAACGATGTCGAC
>JAKZWC010000144.1:0-5672 GCA_047515735.1 Spirochaetales bacterium
CCCGGCATCAGCGCCCTGTCCAGCGGCGAGGTGGTGCACAACCAGTGGCGCTTCCTGTGGTACCTGCTGGAGCAGGCGCAGGGGCTGGCGGCCAGTGGCGAGCGCCAGATCTTCGTGCGTCCGGAGCGCCGCTGGCAGCCGGTGCAGAGCGCCGCGGACTGGGAGCGCCACCCCCATCCCTACGCCCGCGCCGAGGGCGGCGCGTGGGTGCACGTCAGCGGCGACGGCGGCCGCACCTGGGAGCACACCACGGAGGTGGCCATCGCCCCCTACCAGGGCGCGTTCAGCCCCAAGGGCGCGCTGGAGTTGGCCAACGGCGAGCTGCTGCTGGCCCTGGGCAGTCACGACCACGACCCGCTGAAGGCCTCGTTGTGCGTCCGGTCGGGCGACCGCGGGCGCAGTTGGGGGCCGCCGGTGGAGGTGGCGCGGCAGGAGGGGCTGATCCTGTGCGAGCCTTCGGCGGCGCAGACCGCCTCCGGCACGGTGCTGGTGGCCTCGCGGGAGGAGAGCCGCGGCCACATCCACCTGAGCGCGTCGCGCGACGACGGCGCCACCTGGGAGCCGCCGCGGGAGCTGCCGGTGTGGGGCTTCCCCAGCCACTGCGTGGCGCTCGGCGACGGCCGCGTCGTCATCGTCTACGGGCGGCGGCGCGCCCCGTTCGGGATCCGCGCCATCGTCAGCGCCGACGAGGGCGCGTCGTGGAGCGAAGAGATCGTGATTCGCGGCGATCTGCCCAACCGCAACCTCGGCTATCCCGCGGTGATCGAGTACCAGCCCGGCAAGCTGTTCACCGCCTACTACGGCGAGGACCGCGACGGCGTGACCTGCATCCAGGGCACCTACTTCGAGGTATGAGCCGGCCGCGTGCGATGCCGCGGGCGGGTGCGGAGGGCGGATGATCACCAGGGTCGTGGCGCGCTCGGATACGGTGTACAAGGCGGTGCCCGACCTCACCCAGGCCGCCGACGGCACGCTGGTGTGCGTCTACCGGGAGAGTCTGTTCCATCTGTACCACCCGTTCTCGCGCATCGTGCTCCACCGCAGCCGGGACGGCGGCCGCAACTGGGATACCGGCACCACGCTCCATGAGCTGGCCGAGTACGAGCGCGACGGCGGACTCAACACCCCGCGCCTGCGCGCCCTGGCCAACGGCGACCTGCTCTTGATCTGCGACTGGCACCCGCCGTTGTTGTCCGAGTACTCGCCGGGCAGCGAGATCTGGCTGTGGCGCTCCCGCGATGCCGGCGTCTCTTGGGACGGCCCGGTGTGCACCGCCATCCGCCGCCACATCTGTCCGTCGCTGTACCAGCTCGCCGACGGCACGCTGCTGATGGGCGGGGACGCCTGGGACGGCAGCGCCTGGTCGCACAACCTCTACCGCTCGCGCGACCACGGCGTGACCTGGCAGGGGCCGACTGCCGTGGCGGCGTCGAGCCGGCTGGCGGTGACCGAGGGCAGCTACGTGGAGCTGGCCGACGGCACGCTGGTGTGCTACCTGCGCGAGGACGCTGAGCAGTTGCGCGCCTACAAGGCGCTCTCCCGCGACGGCGGCGTCACCTGGGACGGTCCCTGGCCCACCGACCTGCTGAACTGTTCCGGCCGCCCCCACGCCGGGACCATGCGCAGCGGCGAGGTGGTGATCACCCACGGCTTCGGCAAGTCGCCGCGCCAGCTCGTGCTGCACGTGGAGAGCCCGCGGCACGCCGCCGACCGCGACGCGGCGCGGCACGCGCGCCACGGCCATCACGTCATGGCCGCACCCTACCGCCGCCTGTTCATCGACATGGACCGCTCGATCCATCCCGACGGGGCCTACTCCTCGTGGGTGCAGCTCGACGGCGGCGACCTGTTCATCGTGCAGTACATCGTGGATGATGCCCCGATGGCGCACATCCGCAGTTATCGGGTAAGCCGCGATGACTGGATCCTCTGTCCCGAGGGCGAGCTGCCCCGCATCGACAAGGTGGACCCTCCGGCCAGCGAGATGCACCGCTACGATCGCAGCAGAAACGTCATTTATCACGACGCGGCGCTCGCGGTGAGCGCGCGCCGATTCCGCAAGGAGCAGCCATGAGCACCGAGCTTGAGCATCTGGCGACCGTGGATCCGGGGACCCTGGATCGCGAGGAGATCTTCCGCCACCTGCCGCCCAACCGAGTGGGGGAGGCGGACCGCCGCTACATGGACGAGGTGCTGGACGACGGTTTCGGCAACAAGGAGTCGGCCGACATGCCGGCGCGCTTCGAGCGCGCCTTCGCCGAGCGCTTCGGCGTGCCCTACGCCATCTCCTGCAACTCCGGCTCCGGCACCATGCTGGCCTGCCTGCTGGCGGCCGGGGTGGGGCCGGGCGACGAGGTGATCGTGCCCACGGTGACCATGGCGGCGACCGCGTTCGTGGTGCTGCAGTGCGGGGCGGTGCCGGTGTTCGCCGACTGCGATCCGGACACCTTCACCATCGACCCGGGAGATGTGCGGCGCAAGGTCACCGAGCTCACCCGCGCGGTCATCCCGGTCACCGTGTTCGGCCTGCCGGCCGACTTCGACGCCATCGGCGCCATCGCCCGCGACCACAACCTGGTGGTGATCGAGGATGACGCACAGTGCTTTCTGGCCTACCACCGCGGGCGGCTGGTGGGCACCATCGGCGATGCCGCCAGCTTCAGCCTGCAGGGCTCCAAGCACATCACCAGCGGCGGCGACGGCGGCATGGTGATCACCGCCGACGAGGAACTGGCCACCGGCGTGCGCAAGGCCGCGATCCAGGGCTACAGCGCGTTGGGCGCCAGTGCCGGCTCCACCATGATGCCGCGCGACATCCGCCAGGACTGGGCCTTCGAGCGCCACACCCACATAGGCTACAACTTCCGCATGTCGGCGATGCAGTCCGCCCTCGGCCTGGCCCAGCTCGAGCGCCTGGAGTACCTGGTGGCGGCGCGGCGCATCATCGCCCACCAGTACCGGCAGGTGATCCGCGAGGAGGGCTGCCAATGGCTGATCCCGCCGGCGGTGCCCGCGGGCTCCACCCACAGCTACTGGTGCTTCACCTGCAAGCTGGACGAGGAGCTGCTGGGAGTCGACTGGCGCAGCTTCCGCCGCACCTTCATCGAGCACGGCGGCGACGGCCTGTACGGGCTGTGGGCGCCGGTGCACCTGGAGCCGGTGTTCCGCAACCTGTCGTTCTACGGCGCCCCGGAGCGGGCGCCACACCACGACCCGCGCTACCGCGGTGCGGTCAAGGCCTATCGCGCGGGCGACTGTCCCACCGCGGAGAAGCTGCGCAGCTCGCTGTGCCTGTTCAAGACCGGCAGCCAGACGCTGGCCAAGGTGGACAGCCAGCTCGCAGCGCTGCGGCGCACCATCCGCCACTATGGGTAACCGAACCATGCAGATGCGCACCCTGGAGGGCACCGGCCGCCTGTTCGACGTGTGGCGGATCCCCGGCCGCTTCACCAAGAATCCCGATATCATCCGCTTCCCGTCCGGCAAGCTGATGCTGGTGTTCTGCGACTGCGACAAGCACTGGCCGGAACAGTCCAGCACCATCACCACCCTGGAGAGCAACGACGGCGGTGCGAACTGGGGCAACCCGCAAGTTGTGGCGGAGGCGCGGATCGACCAGGGCGAGGAGCGTTGGCTCACTCCGCGGCTGAGCCGCCTGCGCAGCGGCCGGCTGGTGATCGTGTGCGACCACGACGACTACAACTACTACCACATCGATCGCCCGTCGGGAGTATGGATCTGGTTCAGCGACGACGAGGGCGCCACCTGGAGCGAGCCGCGCCATACCACCATCCCCGGCATCGAGCCGGACCGGGTGGTGGAGCTGGCGGACGGGGCGCTGATCACCACCACCGAGGTGGTGCTGAAGGACAACTGGCGGCTGGCGATACTGGCCAGCCGTTCCCGCGACGGCGGCCTGACCTGGGATCCGCCGAGCGTGGTGGCCAAGGACCCGGGTCACGACTACAACGAGGGCGCGGTGGTGGTGCTCTCCAACGGCGCGCTGGCCTGCGTGATGCGCGAGGAGAACCACAACGGCTATCCTTCCTGCGTCGCCTTCTCCTACGACCTGGGCTGCACCTGGAGCGGCCTGCGGCCGCTGCCGTTCGCCGGCGACCGGCCCTACGCCAAGGAGCTGCGCGACGGCCGCGTGCTGGTGACCTACCGCAACCAGGCCGGCAACCGCGGCACCCACGCCTGGGTCGGCGACCTGACCGACACCGCGTACCGGGTGGCCGGGGTGCACTACGGCGACGAGGTGCGCCTGAGCGGCGACGCGCTGCACATCGCCAACCGCCCGCGCGGCGTCACCCGCTACCTGCTGCAGCCGCCGGAAAACCTGCGCAGCGACATCCTGCTGGAGGCGCGGCTGCGAGTGGCCGGGCCGGCCGGCGTGCCGCTGGCCACGCTGCACGTGAGCCGGGTGTCGTTCCGCGTGCTCGTGCTGCGCGACGCCATCTGGTGCGACTTCCGGCGCCGTCCGGCGAGCAGCGCCAACCCCGGCTTCCACAGCTCCACCAGCGGCCCGCGGGTGGACGCGGCGCATGCGGTGGACATGACCGAGTATCGCACGGTGCGGGTCCAGGCCACGGCCGGCCGCATGTGGGTGAGCGTCGACGGCGAGGAGGTGATCCATGGCGTGGTGACCCGCGAGTGGCCGCTGGAGGAGACCTGGTTCGGGCGCGAGCCGGAGGCCGGCGGCGAGGTGTGGTTCCGGCACGTGAGCTACCACATCCGCAACCAGCACGAGCCGGAGTACGTGTGGCACTGGAACGCGCGCCGCGGCCGCCTGCCCGACCAGTACCAGCTCGATCACGTGCTTGAGATCAGCGCCAACCCGCCCGCCGACCCGGTGGCCTACAGCGAGGGGCAGCGCGGCGAGGCCAGCAGCGGCGTGCCCGACAACGGCTACTCGTCATGGGTGGAGCTGCCCGACGGCAGCGTCTACTTCGTCGACTACACCAACCATGGCGATCCGGCTCCCTTCGGCCACCTGTACGGCGCCGTGCTGACCCCGGACGACTTGCCGCCTCCGGCTGCCGGGCACAGCCGGCCGTAGGCCTCCGCCGGCGCCCACTCCCCAGTCCCGCGCGCGCTGGGTGCGACGAGGTCTACACCCTGCTGGTCCGGCTGTTCGCGGGGGGCCGTGTCGACCTCGCGGCCGAGGTGGCCGGCCGCGCCCTGGTGGAGGGCGTCACTCTGGGCGAGCCGGCGCTCGTGAGGGCTCTCCTGGACGCAGGCGTGAATGTCAACAGCCGGCGCGGGGACGGGGCGACGGCGTTGCACCTGGCCGCGTTCGACGGGGACGGAGCACTGGTCGAGGAGCTGTTGGCGTGCGGTGCAGACCCCAGCCTGCAGGACGACGTGTTTCACGGCACGCCGGCCGGCTGGGCATACGCCGGCGGCCACACCGAGCTCGGCAACCGGCTCGCCGAGCGGCCAGGATCATGGAACGAATGAATCGAGTCGCCTGCGGTACGAAGTGGGTGGGGGAGCTACTCCTCTTCCAGGAACGCCGCCTCGATGCCGCGCAGGTGGTCCTCGAAGTGGCGCCAGTGCGCCACCAGCACCCGCCCGTCAATCAGCTCCACCGACCACGGGTAGCCGCAGTCGGCGCTGATCGACGCGTTGCTGATCACGAACTCGGGCGCCGTGTCCAGGTCGCTGCCTTC
>JAKZWC010000145.1:0-6922 GCA_047515735.1 Spirochaetales bacterium
GCGGCGGCCGGCGTGCTGGTGACGCTGATCGTCGTGGCGGCGACGCGGGTCTGCGGGGGCGGCGGCCCAGTGCGCCGGCGTCTGGCGCAGCTCGATGAGCTGTCGCGCCGCCTGATGCGTTTCGAACAGGCCCTCACGGTCCCGCGCCAGCGCGGCACGTACGGCGAGCTGCTGCTCGAGGAGTTGCTGGCCACCTGGCTGCCGCGGTCCAGCTACGCTACCCAGGTCACCCTGCCGGACGGCGCGCGGGTCGACGCCATGGTCAGGCTCGGCCAGCGTTCGGTGCCGATCGACGCCAAGTTTCCGTTCGAAGCGGTAGAGAAGCTGGCGCCTGAGGAGCCCCTGACGAAGGCGGCCGAACGCGCCATCGCCCGCCATGTGGCGGCCGTGGGAGACAAGTACGTAGTACCGGATGCCGGTACGTACAACTTCGCACTGCTGTACGTTCCCAGCGATGCCCTCTACCTGCGCTGCTTTGCCGGCTCCGCAGATCTGCTCGGGGCGGCTCTGCGCCGCCGCGTCGTGCCGGTCGGCCCCTCCGCCCTGTACCTGTACCTGCACACGGTCGGCCACGCGCTGCGTGGCGTGCGCCTGGCCGCGGCCGGTATGGAGCTGGCCGACACGCTCCAGCGGGCGCGCGACGAGGTCACGGCACTGCTGGAGGCGACCCAGCGAACGGAGAGTCAGCTGTTGCAGCTAGGCCGCGGCCACGCTGCCGTCCGTACCGGGCTGCGCAACCTCGACGTCGCCCTGGAACGGCTTGCCGGCGGCACCGCCGGCGGCGCGCGCCGAACGGACGGAATGGGCCACTAGCGCTAGCGCTGCGGCGGATGGAGATCCAGCTCCAGGCGCAGCGGCAGATGATCCGAGTAGCCGCCGGGCGGGGGGCCGTGGAGAAAGCGGCGCGGGCTTCCTGCCGCGTCGAGCAGGCCGTCGCTGATCACCGCAAACCGCTCGCTGCCGGCATAGCTCACGCCGGCGCCGTCGAACAGCCCCGGGCCCAGCAACAGGTGGTCGATGGTCTCCCAGGTGCCCTGATAGCGGTAGCTTCCCCCGGGGAGCCGGCCGGCGTCGCGATAGGCGAACCACGGGCTGAACAGCGCCGGCGGCGCCTCCGGCAACGGGACTGCACTGGTCACCGCCAGCATCCCGGTGCCCCGGGCCGCAGCGGCGGGCATCACGGCAGTCACGTAGCGCCGCTGGCGGCGCTCGTACTCATCCACCGACACGTTCAGGTCGCCGGCCACGATCACGTCGGCTGCCGGGTCGGCGGCGTGGATTTCCCGCAGGCGGGCCACCAGCAGCGCTGCGGCCCGGCGCCGGTACCGCTCGGTCTCGGCGGCACCGCCATGACGCGACTTCCAGTGATTGTTGAACAGGAACAGGGACGGGGCATCGACCGCCTCGCCGAGGGCCACTTCCACCTCCAGAATGGGGCGCAGCGGCTGCTCCGGCGAGCCCTCGACCCAGAGTGCTCCAACCCTTCGCACGGGCAGCTTGGAGAGCACCACCGGACCGGTGGCGGAACGCGGGTCCGGCAGCCACACCACGTGCCGGTACCCCTGCCGCGACAGCTCCAGGTTCACCAGCCGCCGGGCGGCGCCGGCGTGCTCGACCTCCTGCAGTGCCACCAGATCCGCGCCCGCGGGCACGGCGCTACGCAACGCGCTCCCTAGGGCGCGCAGCTTGGCGGTGTAGAGTGCCTCGTTCCAGCCGCCGGCGGCGGTATACTCGCGATATTCGCCGCCGTCGTCGGTGGCATCGTACAGGTTCTGGACATTGTAGCTGACCACGGTGACCGTACGTCCCGAGTTGCCGCAGGCGCCGAGCAGCAGTCCGATCAGCAGCAGCGGCACGCCCGCCGCCGCGGTCCAACGCCGCCCCACGGGCAGCCGGCTACCGCCCCGAAACCGGCGCCTCACGGCGTCGCTTTCGGCCCAGCCCCGCCAACCGTACGGAGTCCTGTCGGGTCTGCCGCTGACGCGCCAAACCGACAGACTTCTACCGGCCACCGTATCCAGCCTCGCGGACGACCGCGGCGTATTGTTCCAC
Source organism: Spirochaetales bacterium (assembly GCA_047515735.1). GTDB lineage: Bacteria > Spirochaetota > Spirochaetia > SZUA-6 > Bin103 > Bin103. The sequence goes on from JAKZWC010000145.1 coordinate 2,053, forward strand.
CTCCTCCTCGACCGACAGGGCGCCCGGCACCAGGTCGCGCCCGGTGAGGATCCGGTAGGTCTCCAGGTAGCGCTGCGACAACTCGTGGCGTACCGCGGCGGGGATCTCCGGCGCCGCTCCGTCGCCCATGAAGCCGCGCTGCATCAGCCAGACGCGCAGAAACTCCTTGTCCAGCTTGCGCTGCGGCTCTCCCCGCGAGAACCGTTCCGCGTAGCCGTCGCGATACCAGTAGCGGCTGCTGTCGGGCGTATGCACCTCGTCCGCCAGCACCAGCTCGCCATCGATGGTGCCGAACTCGTACTTGGTATCGACCAGGATCAGGCCCCGGCGCGCGGCGTGCTCGAGGCCGCGTGCGTAGAGCTGCTGCGCCACCGTTTCGATCCGCTGCCACAATTCCTCGGACACCATACCGCCGGCCAGCAGCTCGGCGCGCGCAACGGGGCGATCGTGCTCGCCGGGGCCGGCCTTGGTCGCGGGCGTCAGCAGTGGGCGTGGGAACTGCTCGTCGGCACGCATCCCCGGCGGCAGCGGAATGCCCGAAACCGCGCCGTCGCGCTGGTAGTCGCGCCATGCCGACCCGGTCAGATAGCCTCGCACCACGACCTCCACCGGCAGCACCTCACAACGCCGTACCAGCATGCTGCGCGGCGTCACCTCGCGTAGCAGGTGGTTGGCGACGAGGTCGGCGGTATGCTCGAACCAGAACACCGAGAGCTGGTTCAGCACCTGACCCTTCAACGGAATGGTGGTCAGGATACGATCGAACGCCGATACCCGGTCGCTGGTCACCAGGAGCAGCCGGCGGCCGAGATCGACGCTGTCGCGCACCTTGCCGGAGGTCACCCCCGGCGGTGGCCTGCCGTCTCCCGCCAGACGCCGCTGGAGCTGCTCCGGACGCAGGCGTTCGAACACCCCGTGCGTGGTGTCCGGCGCCCGGTCGGGTCGGGTCGGAAACGAGGACGCAGCCAAGATCCCCGACCGCTACAGGTCATCCTGGGAGTGGATGATGCTGCCCACCAGGCCGTAGGTGCGAGCCTCCTCCGCACCCATCCAATAGTCGCGGTCGGTGTCCTGTTCCACCTCGGCCACCGGTTTGCCGGTCTCCTGAGAGATCAGATCGTTCATCTTGCGGCGCATCAGATCGATCTCCTTGGCGTGAATCTCGATCTCGGTGCCGACGCCGCGGAAGCCGGCCATCGGCTGGTGAATGAGATAGCGCGAGTTGGGCAGCGCGAAGCGCTGTTCCCGGGGCGCCGCCAGCAGCACGATGGCGCCCGCGCTCGCCACCAGGCCCATCCCTATCATCTTGATCGGCGGCCGCACGAAACGCATCATGTCGAGGATCGCGAAGCCGGCATCGGCATCCCCGCCCGGGCTGTCGATGAACACCTTGATCGGCTCGTTGCTCTCCTGCTCCAGCAGCAACACCTGGCGCACGACGCGCTCCGCCAGGTTCTTGTTGATCTCGCCGGTCAGCAGGACCGTCCGCGTCTTGAGGAACTGTCGCAGCATGGGGTCGTCGCCCCGTTCCTGACCTTCCTCTTCGTCCTCGTCCTCGTCCTGCTCTTCGGCGTCCCAGTCTGGTCGCACTTTGCCTCCATGGCGGCGGCACGGGCCCTTGTCAGCGCCGTCCACCCTCGCGGCGGAATATACTCGCCGTGTCCTGCTATGCCAATGAGCGCACCGCCCACCCGTGCTCAGTTGACGTTGACCCGGCCCTGCAGCGCCGGGAAGGCGTCGCTCACCACGGCCGCCAGCTCTTCACCCGCATCGTATACGAGCACCCCTTCGATTCCCGGGTAGCTTGCCAACAGCTCACCGCCGGCGCTGCCCATAACAAATAACGCGGTGGCGAGCGCGTCTGCTTTAATCGCGCTGCCGGCTACTACCGTCACCGACACGGCGTCGCTGTCGGGACGGCCCGTCGCCGGGTTGAGGATGTGGTGGTAGCGTACCCCGTCCTGTTCGAAGAAGCGCTCGTAATCGCCGGAAGTGGCCAGGGCCACGCGTCCGCCGGCAACACCGATCGTGGCGATCGCAAGCGGCAGGTCGCCGTGCCGCGGATGCCGCACCCAGATGCGCCACGGCGCGGCGTCCGGCTTGAGCCCGGACACCAGCACGTCGCCGCCGGCCTCCAGCAGAAAGCGCTCGTAACCGCGCTCGGCAAGCCAGTCCGCCAGGTGATCCACCACCGCACCCTTGCCGATGGCGCCGAGGTCCAGCTCCGCGCCCTGCAGCGTGGCCCGGCCGCCCGCGTCCACCTGCAGGCGGCGGTAGTCGACGCGCTCCAGGGCGGCGCCCAGGGCCGCGGCGGGCGGCAGGGTGCCGCCGTGATCGAAGTCCCACAACCGCGTTACCGGCAGCAGCGTCGGATCGAAGGCGCCGCCGGTGGCCTCCGCCAGCCGCAGAGCGGCGCGCAGGGTCTCCGCCAGCAGCGGCTCGAGCTGCGCGGCGCCGGCACGGTTGAGCCGGGCTACGGGACTGGCGGGATCGCGGTGATCGTACTGCGCGGCGTAGTCGCGGGCGGCGCGCTCGACGGCGCTCCAGTCCGGCTCGCGGCGGTGGTACACGGTGGCCCGCACGATGGTGGACATGGCCGCGAACTCGTGCTGCCGGGCGCGCTCCCCGCAGGCGGTCAGGGCAGTGAGCGCAATGCCGGCGGCAAGCCACGCCGGCAGCGCGCGGCGGAGCGCGGCCGGGCGCCGCCGGTGGGCTCCGCCTCGAGTGCCGACCACCGGAGTCAGGCCGTGGCGAGGTGCTCGAGACTGGCGAGGTCGAGTGCGAGGCGCTCCCGGATCTCCGCGAACGCGTTGAGCGTAGTGGCGATGTCCTCGTCGCTGTGCAGCGCCGTGGGGATCATACGGAACAGGTTGATCCCGCGCGGCACCACGGGATAGGTCACCCCGGAAAGAAACACGCCATAGTCCTCGCGCAGCATTACCATGATGGCGCGCGCCGTCTCCTGCCCCGACGGGATGTAAACCGGGGTGACGGGAGACTGCGTGTCGCCGATGCTGTAGCCGAGCTCCACCAGGCCGCGTTGCAGGGTGCGCGCGTTGTGCCACATCCGTTCGCGGTACTCCGGGTGCGCGAGAATCTCATCCAGGGTGGCGTCCAGGACATCGACGTAGACCATCGGCAGGGCCTTGGCGAACACGTTGGTGCGGGCGTTGAAGCGGATGTATTCGATCACCTCGGGGGCGCCCGCGGTGACGCCGCCGATGGCCGCGAACGCCTTGGCGAAGGTGCCGAAGTAAAGATCGATCTCGTCCTGGACCCCGAAGTGCTCGGCGGTGCCGCGGCCGGTCGCGCCCATGACCCCGAAGCCGTGGGCGTCGTCGATGAAGATGCGCGCTTCGTACTGGCGCGCGAGGGCGGTGATCCCGGGCAGATCAGCCAGGTCGCCGCGCATCCCGTAGACCCCTTCGATGACGATCAGGATGCCGCCGCTGCCGCGCCTGCGCGCCGCTTGGAGCTGCTGCTCGAGGCTGTCCATGTCGTTGTGGCGGAACGGCCGGAAGCGCCGGCCGGCCATCGCCAGAATGGTGCCGTCGATCATCGACGCGTGCGACAGCTTGTCGATGATCACCTCGTCCTTGGGGCCGATGAGGGCGGATATGGTGCCCATCACGCCGAGATAGCCGTAGTTGAACAGCACCGCCGCGGGCTTGCCGCAGTAGCTCGCCAGGCGCCGTTCCAGCGCCTCGTGCCTGGAGGTGTTGCCGGTGAGGAGGCGTGAGCCCATAGGTGCGGAGGTGGAGTAGCGCTGCACCGCGGCCAGCGCCGCGGCCTTGATTCGCGGGTTGCCGGTCAGGCCCAGGTAGCTGTTGATCCCCCACATGATCACCCGCCGGCCTCCCGACTCCATGTGCGGCCCCGGCAGGGAATCGAGAATCGGCTGTACTACGTACTTGTCGCCGGCGGCGCGGTAACGGCCGAAGTAGCCGCCGTCGCCCCGGCACTTGTCGAACAGGTCGGTCATGCGATCTCCCCTCCGGCGTGCGAGCGGCCGCCAGCCTGACCGGCTGGCGGCAGGGCCGAAGCATACGGTACCGATGAGCCCAAGGCGGCGGCGCCACGTGCGCCGGCGAGCAGCTCGGCGAGCGCCGCGGGAGTGGCGCTGCGATGGTCCACCACCAGGTCGGGCAGCAGTCTGCGCGCCCGCCCCTCGGCGCGCAGGCGCTGGAAGCCGCCGCCGGTGACGTTGAGGAACACCCTGTCGCGGCGCCGCACCGCACCCGCGGCCACCGCCTGCCGCAGGGCCGCCACCGCCACGGCGGCGGCTGGATCGAGATCGCTGCCCTCCGTTTCCGCGAACAGCGCCGCCGCGCGCTCGGCCGCGGCGTTGTGCACCCGATACATGCTGCCGGCGCTCGCCGACAGGGCGTCGAACACGCCGCCTGCCAGCGAGTACGGCGGCCGGCGGTTGCTCAGGACCGTAGCGCGCATGGCCGCGATGCGGCGCTTGGCGAGCGTCGGGGCGAGCGGCGCCAGCGTCCGGCTGCCAGCCTCCCAGGCGTCGGCCATGATGGTGAAGGGCGCGTTCTGGGCCAGATGCAGGTGCGGCACGCTGCCGCCGAAGCGCCCGTCAGCCACCAGTCGCCGCGCCATCTCCCAGGCGGCGATGGCGCCGGTGCCGCTGCCCACCGCCTGGAAGTAGTGGCGCGGCAATTTACCGGCACGTTCCACGCCGGCCAGCATCACCGAGCCCATTCCGTCGCGGCGCGCCACGTTGTGGGCGCCGCCCTCCGCCAGGTAGCCGGGCAACTCAGACACCATGGCGGCGACGCGGATGACATCGGCATAATCGGCGCCGCCGCTGACGGCCACGAGGGTGACCGCGGAGGATACCGGGGCGGTGGTCCAGAGC